>NZ_JAGHEW010000201.1 GCF_017889095.1 Thomasclavelia sp.
AATGGTCGGGAAGACAGGATTTGAACCTGCGACCCCCTGGTCCCAAACCAGGTGCACTACCAAGCTGTGCTACTTCCCGATAAATGGCGCGCTAGGCAGGAATCGAACCCACAACCTCTTGATCCGTAGTCAAGCACTCTATCCAGTTGAGCTACTAGCGCAAATACTTTGATATATTAACACATTTCAAATTCTATTGCAAGAACTTTTTTTAATGGTGCCCAGGGCCGGAATCGAACCGGCACGGATTTTGAGGTCCGCAGGATTTTAAGTCCTGTGCGTCTACCAGTTTCGCCACCTGGGCAACATTTAATGGAGGTTCCACCCGGACTCGAACCGATGATAACAGAGTTGCAGTCTGTTGCCTTACCAACTTGGCCATGGAACCATTATTTTGTTTTTTTATTTTGTCCTCTCTGTCGGACTGCTTTTTTATTATATGTTATACTTTCGAAAATTGCAAGCTTTTTTTACAAAAAAATCAATAACTTTTTAATCAATTCTTAATCTCTCTTAAATTTACCTCATTTAATCAATCATTTTTCAATTAACCATTTAAAAAAAATATTAATATTTTTTCTCTTTTCTATCAAATCCAAACTCATTTTCAATTATTTTACACCAATATCCTAATTAAAAATATTTAATCATTACTTGTTAATCATTATTTTGATCAACTATTTTCATTAATCTAACTAATCATATCTTTTATTTTATCATTAATCCTTATCTCTTGTGCAATAATTTTCCCATTTAATTATCTTTTTGTAATAAAAAATCAGCACTAGCATTAGTACTGATTTTTCAACTTGATCATTTTGATATTACAATATATCTTTATTTAGCCTTTACTTTAGTCCAGCGCGTGCTATACATTTCTTTAACGGTATTATTTTGATATGCGAAAATTTCGTCATTATCATTAGTTCGAATATTATATGCACTTATTCCATCATAATCGTTTTGGGCTGCTTTATTAGCTGCTTCAACATTGGCAGTTAAATAACCCACTTCAACTGTATTACGATACGAATTTTCATTAGAAATCATGTAATTAATAAACTGATTAGCTAGTTTTACTTGAGTACATTCTTTAGTTATTACAAAACCATCAAACCAGACATTGGTTCCTTCTTCAGGCATATAAAACTCCATATTTTCATTTTCAGCCATAACCGTAGTCGCATCACCTGAATACATAACTGCCATTGCTTTGACTCCACTAATCATAGTATCAATTACTTCATCCCCCACATAAACAGGATCCATCTGTTCCCTTTGATCAATTAACCATTGATAAGCCGCATCAATTTCCGCTTCATTAACACTATT
Source organism: Thomasclavelia sp. (assembly GCF_017889095.1). Taxonomy (GTDB): domain Bacteria; phylum Bacillota_I; class Bacilli_A; order Erysipelotrichales; family Coprobacillaceae; genus Thomasclavelia. Next base: position 1,333 of record NZ_JAGHEW010000201.1, read on the forward strand.
CATTGAATAACCTAAAGCCTTTAAAGCTACCATAAAACTATCCCGTTCAGAATCATACATATAAATTTGGCCTTTATATTTAGTATTTCTTAAAATTTCCCAGCCGGCTTTTAAATCCTCTTTATCCACAATCGTCTTATCATATAAAATACCAACATTACCACAAAAATAAGGTACCCAGTAATCATTGTTTTGATCAAAAGACTGTCCTAAAATACCTTCATTGATATTAGAAATATTTGTAATAATATCTTTATCCAATGTTTGTAACAAGTCCTCTTTGATCAATCTTTCAATCATATATTCTGAAGGAACTAAAACATCATAACGATTTCCACTTGTATATTTAGTATACATGATTTCATTGGAATCAAATGTTTCATAAATAATCTGACAATCATATTTTGCTTCAAATTCATCGATGACCGTCATATCAATATATTCACCCCAATTATAAACGCGTAAAGTCTTTTTACTTGTTCCCGCAAAAACAGACCAGCATACTGCAAAAATCAAACAAAAAACTAATGCCACTTTTACCAGTTTGCTTTCTAATACTTTTTGCGTAAACTTTGGTGCAAAGCGGGGAATTAAAGTTCCCATACAAACAACTGCTAAAACAACTACTAAAATGATCGTTGCCAGAGCATAAATACTAGGATTAGTTCGTTTTGACATGTTGTAAATAACAATTGAAATATTTTCAATCCCATTACCGCTGACAAAATATGAAATAATAAAATCATCAAAAGACATCGTAAAAGCTAACAATGCACCAGAAATAATTCCCGGTTTAATTTGTGGTAAAATTACTTTAGTCAATGCCTGAAATGGTGTTGCTCCTAGATCCATTGCTGCATCAGCTAAATTAACGTCTAACTGCCGTACTTTTGGCAATACATTAGTTATTACAAACGGCGTACAAAAAGCAATATGCGCCAATAATAATGTAATATAGCCTTTTTCAATTTTAATAAAAGAAAATAGTAACATCAATGAAATCCCCATTACAATATCAGGATTCATGATTGGTAAATTATTAATTTGCATGATCAGTTTTCTAAGCAATGGTCTTGACTTAGAAATACCAATAGCACTAATTGTACCTAAAATTGTCGAAATCGTAGTCGACAAGACCGCAATACTTACCGAAATAATGATGGCATCGATCATTTGCTGATTATTAAACAATTCGACGTACCAGCGAATTGAAAAACCGCTCCAGCTTGATAATGATTTAGAATCATTAAACGAAAATATCGCCATAACTACTAATGGTAAATAAAGAAAAATTAATGTTAATGCAATTCCTAGAGTTCCCTTAAACCTATTTAACTTTTTCACGTTTAGTTTCCTCCTGGTATCCTGCATATTTTTCCACTCGATTAATTAATCCCATTAAAATAATTACAATTATTGCTAAGATCAACGATACCGCACTTCCAAAATGCCAATCACCAACATTAATAAATTGCTGTTCAATAAAGTTACCGATCAGCGAATACTGTCCACCACCTAATAATTTTGGAATTACAAATGATGAAATCGAAGGTAAAAAGACCATCGTGATCCCCGTAAGGACACCACCTAATGATAATCTAAAAGTTATCTTCCAAAAAGTAGTAACTGGATTAGCACCCAAATCATTGCTAGCTTCAATCAACGATTTATCCATCTTTGTTAAAGCAGTATGAATTGGTAAGATCATAAACGGTAAAAAATCATATACCATTCCTAATACAACCGCAAAATCAGTATATAAAAGACTTACTTCACCAAAACCAAAAACCTGCAAAAAATTACTTACAATTCCTTTATTACTTAAAATATTGATCCAGGCATAAGTTCGCATCAGCATATTGATCCAAGTTGGAAAAGTAATCAATAATATTAGTAATGTCTGTGTTTTTTCTTTACATTTAGAAATCGCATAAGCAACTGGATAACCAATTACTAAACACAAAACAGTAGTAATGATCCCTAAAATAAATGATTTTATCAGCACTGATACAAAAATAGGATCAAAAAATTTTGCAAAATTATCTAAAGTAAACTTAAAAGTAACAATGCTGTTGCCCTTATCAACAAAAGCATAGATCATAATTAAAAACATGGGTACAACTGTTAAAACAAACAGCCAAAAACAATATGGTCCTACTAAACGACGAAACTGTTTCATTAATAATTACCCATTTTTTCCATGACATGAATATCTTCAGGCCAAAAATCTAAACTTACTTCTTTACCAATTTCACTAATATCTGTTGTATGTACCATATAATTACGATCTTTTGTTTCGACAATTATTTCATAATGTACCCCTTTAAATACAATCGATCTAACGATCCCTTTTATTTTCCCCTTGTCTGCTTCAACAATATCTAAATCTTCAGGGCGTAAAACAATATCCACTTCCTGACCATCATCAAAACCTTTGTCAACACATTCAAACTCCTGACCATCAAAGGCCACTAAATAATCTTTGACAAAAGTACCTTCAATAATATTAGAATCCCCAATAAACTGCGCCACAAAACGGTTTTCAGGTTCATTATAAATGTCCGTTGGACTACCAATTTGCTGGATCGTACCTTCATTCATTACCACGATCGTATCCGACATCGTCAAAGCTTCTTCCTGGTCATGAGTTACATAAACAAAAGTGATCCCCACTTCCTGCTGGATATTTTTCAATTCAATTTGCATCGCTTTTCTAAGCTTTAGATCCAATGCCCCAAGCGGTTCATCTAGCAATAATACTTTTGGTTCATTAACTAACGCTCTAGCAATCGCTACTCGCTGCTGTTGACCTCCAGATAACTGATTAATATTTCGAGGTCCAAACCCTTCTAATCCAACTAATTTAAGCATCCGATTTACTTTATGCTTAACTGTTTCTTTATCCATCTTTTTAATTTTCAAACCAAATGCAATATTATCAAAAACATCCATGTGAGGAAATAGCGCATATTTTTGAAATACTGTATTTAGCTCTCGTTTATATGGTGGTAAGGCACTAATATCCTGACCATCAAATAATACTCGCCCACTATTAGCTTCTTCAAAACCGCCCATGATCCGTAATGTTGTCGTTTTACCACAACCACTGGGACCTAATAATGTCACAAACTCTTTTTCATTAATTTCTAAATGAATCCCCTTTAATACAACTTGACCATTGTATTCTTTAGTCAAATTATCTAACTCAATTAACTTTGCCATATTCTCTCCTTTAAAATAATGGTGGTGTTGATACCCAGATAACTTTAGCTTTGCTTTCACCGGGATTAAATAAATAATGTGATAATTGCCCTTTTAAATAAAAAGTTTCCCCTTTTTTTAACACATATTCTTTTTCACCATTAACTAATTTAATTCTTCCTTGAATTACATAACCAAATTCCTCACCCTCATGAGGATCAAGAGCCATTGACCGCTGTCCTTTGTCTAACTCAATTAAAATTGGTTCCATTTTATTTTTTTGCGCATTAGGAATAATATATACAACTTTATAATCATCCTGAACATTTTCAAAAAAATCATCTTTTTTAAAAACAATCTGTTCTTCAACCTTTTCACTAAAAAACTCTTGTAAGTTCGTTCCTAAAGCCTCCAAAATATCTTCCAATGTAGCTACTGAAGGTGATGTTAAATCACGTTCCAACTGTGATAAAAAACCCTTGGTCAACTCACTTCGATTAGCTAATTCTTCTAAAGTCAAGCCATTTGCCTGCCTTAATCGCTTTACTTTACTACCAATATCCATAAAGCACCTCCAAAATTAATAACAGTCTAATTATAGCGAATCTTAGCAATAATGCAACAATATTTAACAATTTGTTTAATATATTATACTTTTAATCAATTTAAAAATCCGTATAATATAAATAAAAAGGAGAAATTTATGGTTAAACTTAAAAAAACATTAGGTCCTATCAATACCAATGAAGCTAAATTAATGATGCAGTTAATCAGCAGCCAAAATCAGCACACTCTAGCTTCCTGGGCAATTGACTATGCAATCGATAACTATTTACCAATTTGTTATCAAGAAGATATCTTAACTTTAATAATGACTTGTAAAAATGCTAATGAAGATAAACAATTACTAAACGATGCCAAAAAAGCCATCAAACAATTACGTTTACTAGCTAAAAACAATGATATAATTAAAGAAACGGCAATTAAAGCAATCGCTACTGCCTGCGCTACTTTAACTACACCAAGTAATGCTTTTGGCTTTTTACTCTATGGTAATGCCGCTTTAGCTTACAAACAGCTAGGCCTTTTCGATACACCTAAAAACTATGAAGCTTTTGCTTTAGCATCGTTAAATCACGCTTACCAGTCTTTATTAAAAAACAGTATTCCAAACGAACCTGATCCGGTAAAAATTAATTGGAACTGCTAAAAAAGTATCATTCATCATGATACTTTTTTAATCAATCTCTATTTCTTTTCCAAACCTTCACGGCGTTTTGACGATTCAATAAACAAATCTTTTAATAACTGCTCATCATCATTTTGTAACGCCTGTTTAATCAAATCTAACTGATTTTCAAATAAATTAATAGAATCTAATAAATATTTTTTATTTCTAAAAAATAACTCTGACCATAAATTTTCATTAATATTGGCAATTCGTGTTAAATCCCGATAAGAATCCCCAATATATTTACCAGTATCATATTTTTGCTGATCACTATTGATCAAAGCAACCGCCAAAGCATGTGGCAGCTGAGAAGTAAAAGAAATAATTTCATCATGGGCTTCTGGTGACATGATCTTAACACTTTTAAAACCAAGTGTACCAACGAATTCTTCCATAAATTCAATTGCTTCTTTATGATTAACCGGATGCTCAATTAAAATATAGTTAGCATTTTTAAATACTTCCTTGCTGGCATATTCATAACCTTTCTTTTCTCTTCCAGCCATCGGATGTCCGCTAACAAATTCAACTTCATCATCAATCAGCTTGATCGCTTCTTGTAAAAAATATGATTTAATTCCTACTGCATCACTAATAATACTGCCTTTTTTAAACGTATTATTTTTTATAAAATCAATTACTAGTGAAGGGTATAAACAAATGATCGTTAAATCCGATTTACTAACTATTTCCTTGCCATCAACAAATCCTTCAATGATCGTACCATCATCTTTAGCCATTTTTAACGTTTTTTGATCAACATCAATTCCATAGACCTGATGTCCTTGTCCTTTTAACGCTTTGGCAAAACTGCCACCAATTACTCCTAAACCAACTATCGTAATAATCATAATAACCTCAAATTACACAAATAACAAAATTACAAACGATACTGCAGTAATTAATAAAGCAGCAAATACGTAGCGCGCCAAAAGTCCCCATAATGATGGTTTTTGCTTATTAAAAAAATAAAATGAAATGACAATCAATAAACTAGTAATTAAACCATGACCAATGATAAAAGCCATCTGTTGTCCTAAAAAACTCATAAATGCTGGAATAATTAGTAAACTAGGAATCAAAAAGTCCACAATTAATAACGCAATTGATTTCCAATCAGTATTAATATATTTAAAATTAAAATTTTCTTTAAATTCCACAAATTTGGATTTTTTTACTGGTGCTTTTTTTGAAAATGAAAACTCACTTTTTTGTCTTTCTACCTTACGTTCAAATTTTGCCATAACTTTCCTCTATCGTAATTGTTTATTCTTTTTTTCTAATAAATCCAGTTTATAATTCAATAAAGTTTTAGTTAGATCGACATAGTAATCATGAGGATATTCTAATCTAAAAACCTCATCCCATAAACGACCTTTTTCATAAGCTGAATATTCACGGATTTGATCAACAGTATATTCAGGATATACACATTTACCATCAACAAAAACCGGTACCTGTAACGGTTCTACAGTATATGTATTAGCTTCAATCGTTTTAAATTTCCAAATATTTGATTGATGATAAATTGTCAAATCTTGGTCGCTAGATATTTTTTCATCATGAAAAGCAATAATATCTCCAAGCGCTTTACCAGTTTCATTTTCAAATAATCGATATACTTTTTTATAACCAGGATTAGTAATTTTTTCTGTATTTTCCGATATTTTAATTTTAGGAATAATCTTGCCATCTTTTTCTAAAGCTACTAATTTATAAACACCGCCAAATACTGGTGAACTGCATGATACAATTAAGTTTTCACCAACTCCAAAAGAATCAATCTGTGCCCCCTGGTCGAGTAATGAACGAATTAAATATTCATCTAAAGAATTAGATGCTGTTATAGTCGTATCTGTTAGTCCCGCAACATCTAACATATATCGAGCTCGTTTTGATAAATAAGCAATATCGCCACTATCCAAGCGAATTCCTTTTAACTTTTTCCCCATTGGTTTTAAGACTTCTAAAGCTACTTTAATAGCATTAGGAACCCCACTTTTTAAAGTATCATAAGTATCAACTAATAAAACACAATCATCAGGATAAGTCAAAGCATAGGCTTTAAACGCTTCATATTCATTATCAAATGATTGAACAAATGAATGGGCCATTGTTCCTACAACTGGAATATTAAACATCATTCCCGCCGAAACAGTTGCCGTACCGCTAACACCACCAATATAAGCAGCTCTTGCCCCATACGTAGCACTATCATAACCTTGAGCCCGTCGTGCTCCAAATTCCATTACTGGTCGTCCTTTCGCTTCCTGGACAATACGATGGGTCTTAGTTGCAATCAATGATTGATGATTAATTGTTACTAATAATAATGTTTCAATTAATTGTGCTTCAATAAATTTAGCTCGAACCGTAATTAATGGTTCATTAGGAAATACTGGTGTTCCTTCTTTTACTGAATAGATTGAACCAGTAAATTTAAAAGTTCGTAAATAATCGAAAAAATCTTCATCAAATTTATTTAGTGAGCGGAGATATTCAATATCTCCCTCACTAAAATGCAAATCCTTGATACATTCAATTAATTGCTGTAACCCAGCAAAAATGGAAAAACCGCCATTATCAGGATTTTTACGATAATACATATCAAAATACACATATTCATCTTTATTACCTTGTTTAAAATAATTATAAGACATCGTTAATTCATATAAATCCATTACCAATGTCAAATTCCGCTTACTTCCTGCATGAAAATTCATTTGTATTACTCCTTATTTATATTTATCAATATAATAAACTTTTTCCCTATAAAAATCCAGCGATTTTAGAAATATAGTTCATAAGACTGCCGTGGCTGGATTGGTGGTTTTGGTTTCATTGGTGGCATCTTCTCAAATAGTACCGGTATTAATAGCCTTTGCCCTGGATAAATCATCATTTTTTCATCAAGATCATTCATGTTTTTAATATACCCTACTCGTGTATTAAAACGGCGCGCTATTTCATAAACATTATCACCTCGATTTACCGTATATAAAAAGATATCACCAACTTTAGGCGCTACGATTGGTGCTGCCTGACGATCAAACAAATTATCCATGTAATCTTCGTACATGTTCATCCCTCCTACTTTAACCTATTCAATGATCGATTAAAGTTCTAGGCAAAAAAACAGACCGCAGTCTGTTTTTATCGTGCTAATTTTTTCAAGGCATCTTTAGCTGCTTTTTGTTCAGCCCGTTTTTTTGATGAACCAATTCCGGTTCCCAAAATCATATCATCCATCTTAACCGCCATTTCAAAGACTGGATTGTTTGATGGTCCACTAGAAGAAATCAAATCATAAGTTACTGTTTTTCGCTGATCAGCCTGGATCAGTTCTTGTAATTGCGTTTTAAAATCAGTGATATCATCATAATTAACATCTTCAACATGTTTATAAATCGTTTTTTCTAATATTTTTTCTACATATTCAGGACCACAATCATGACAGATAGCTCCAACAAAAGCTTCAAAAATATCCGCTAAAACACTATCACGGTCACGACCGCCGTTATTTATTTCTCCCGCTCCTAAATATATATAAGGTCCTAGATTCAGTTCCCTGGCAAAACGGGCTAATGATTCCTCACGGACTAATTTAGCTCTTAATTTAGTTAAACGCCCTTCAGGCATATCGGGATATAAATCAAAGATATGTCGAGAAACATGATACTGTAATACTGCATCACCTAAAAACTCTAACCTTTCATAATTATATTTCTTCTTTTTATTTTCATTTGCATACGAAGGGTGCGTAAATGCTTCTTTAAATATATCCATGTGCTGATAGGGAACTTCCATTTTTTCTAAAAAATCTTTTAATTCCACTTTATTTCAATCCTTCTTTCATTTTTTCAACGACATCATAAGCTACCATTTCAAACGCTAGATTAATGGCATTTTCAAAAGCAATTTCATCACTGGCACCATGTGCTTTAATTACCGGTTTAACAAAACCCATCATTAACGCTCCACCTGCAGCTTTGGTATCAAACTTAACCATTAACTGTTTCAAAGCCGGTTTAGCAAGTATTGCTCCTACTTTGGCTCTTGATGAAGCCATCAAGCTGTCTTTTAAACTTTTTACTAACGTTTTAGCAACACCTTCAATAGTCTTTAAAGTAACATTACCAGTAAAACCGTCACTAACAACAACATCAACATTACCATCTAAGATCTCTTTACCTTCAATATTACCAACAAAATTAATTTCTTGCATCTTTTCTAATAATTTATATGTTTCCTGATGCACCTCATCACCTTTATGATGCTCACTACCAATATTCAACAAAGCCACTTTAGGATTAGCAATCTTACGAATATTTTTAGCGTAAACACTTCCCATAACGGCAAAAGAAGCTAACTGACTAGCATTATTTTCAGAATTAGCACCAACATCTAACATGACTACCCCTTTATCATTATAAGTTGGCATCATTGCCATTAAGCAAGATTTTTCCACTCCTTCAATTCGTTTTAAAAATAGCATTGCACAAGCATAATAGGCTCCAGTATTACCACATGATAAAACTGCATCAACTTCACCTTTTCTTGCCAGCATCATCGTTTTTACCATACTTGATTCTTTTTTTCGACGAATCGCCATGATATTTTCTGTCATTTCTAAAATTTCTCTGGCATCGATCAATTTTACTTGCGGATAGTCTTTTAAATCTTCTAATTCTTCAATTTTACCAACCACATATAATTCATCTTTATGATTCTTTTCCAAAAATGATTTACAAGCTTTGACAACAATTTCACTGCCTAAATCACCACTCATTGCATCTATACCTAATTTCATTTTTTTATCACCTCATACTATTTTTCATTATATCATAAATTAATCAATATATTTATTATTATTGGCTAATTGTTCTTCAATTTCTTTGATCAGTTTTAAATAGATCGGATCATTCGACTTACTTTGTAACAATTCAACCGCATCATTTCTAGCTACTTCTAAAATATTAGCATCTTCAAAAATATCTCCTAAAGCAAAAACCGGTAAACCGCTTTGCTGGCTGCCAAGAACATCACCAGGACCGCGAATTTTTAAATCATAAGCAGCTACTTCAAAACCATCGTTGCAAGATGCCAAAAAATCTAAACGATCTAATGCTTCTTCAGCCGTTGAACTAGTCAATAAAAAACAATATCCTTGTTTATCCCCACGGCCAATTCGCCCTCGCAACTGATGAATTTGACTTAATCCAAAGCGCTCCGCATTATAAATAACCATCCAGTTGGCATTACTAACATCAATTCCAACTTCAATGACCGTTGTTGAAACTAAAATTTGCAGCTGGTTGTTTTTAAACTGCTCCATGATCATTTCTTTTGTTTCATCATCCATTTGTCCATGTAATAAACCAACCTGATAACGATCTTTAAAATAACTTTTCATTGCCTGATATATACTTGTTGCATCGCGGCTATCTAACGCTTCGCTTTCATTTACTAACGGACAGACCACATAACACTGACCACCTTGATTTAAATAATTAAGCAAATCTTTTAAAATTGGTTTCATACTTGTTGACTTAATCACTTTTGTAATTACGCCTTTACGATTAGCGGGCATGGTTTTAATCGACGAAACATCCATATCACCATATAAACTGATTGCCAGCGTTCGTGGAATTGGAGTAGCTGACATGATCATAAAATCAACTTGTTTCCCTTTTTCCTTCAATGCCTTACGCTGTTTTACGCCAAAACGATGCTGTTCATCGGTAATTACTAATCCTAAATTATGATAACTAACTTTTTCCTGGAACAGGGCGTGGGTTCCTATTACAATATCAATTTTTCCACTTGATAATAAATCATAAATTTCCTGTTTTTTATTAGCGCTTAAATGACCAGTAAGTAAAGCCATTTTAATATCCGTATCCGCAAATAATTTTGATAACGACTGGAAATGCTGACTAGCCAAGATTTCTGTTGGCGCCATTAAAGCACCCTGATAACCGCTTAAATAATTGGCGTATAAACCAATTGCTCCAACTACCGTTTTCCCGCTGCCAACATCACCCTGAACAAAGCGATACATGACCGTTTCTTTTTCTAGATCAGCTAAAATTGCTTTAGCGGCACTTGTTTGATCACTAGTTAAATCAAAAGGCAAGCTTTTAATAAATGTATTTATTTTTTGATGATCAAAAACTTTTTTGATTCCTAGATCTTTTTTACGGGATAATTTGATATATTGCATTGTTAGTTGAAACCGTAAAAATTCTTCATATTTTAAATAGCGTAATGCTTCTTTAATATCTTGTTTGCAGCTAGGAAAATGAATCAAATTTAAAGCTAATTCTTTATGAATCAAATGATGTTTGATCAATAAACTAGCAGGTACTTCATCCTGGATATGCTGATGATAAAAAGTTAATGCTTTTCTAACATAGCCTTGGAATGATTTTTGATTAATTCCTTCTTTTAATGAATAAACTGGCGTAATGCCTGCTAACTCATCTAACGGTTTTAACTTAATATCACTAGCGGTTATACTTTTATTTTTAGCACTATATTTACCAATAATCGTTAATGGCATATTTATATGCATGTTTTTTTTCAAAAAATGACGATTGAATATCGTCACCCGATATGTTTCATTTTGATATAAAATAGAGAAAGTTAATCTTGAAAACCGCCCTTTATAAAATAATTTAGGTTCATCAATCAACGTTGCTTCAATAATTACTTTTTGATTATCAATTAATGGTGTCGCTTCAATTACTTCATAACGATAAGGAAAATGAAGGACTAGATCTTTAACTGAATATATTTCCATTTCGTTTAATAAACGAATTCGATTTTCACTAATTCTAATTTGTTTTAATGGTATTTGTTTAGCCATAATATCACCAGTGATATTGTATATTATTTTAGATAAAATATCTAGTTTAAACAGCGACTAAAAAAGCACTTATCTTTTGATAAATGCTCTATTTCATTCAACTTATATTTATATCATCAATTTCAATTCTAACTAAAGCCCCATGATTAGCTGTATTTTTTAATGTTAAGACATAGCCAAGACGCATACAAAGAATATTACAAATAGCTAGTCCAATACCATAATTACCTTTATTAGTTGAAGTAGTATAAAAAAATGATGTTGCCTGCTTTAACTCTTCTTTAGAAAATCCTTTACCATCATCATAGATGATAAGACATATCTTTTCATTATCTTTTTTTATCAAAAAATTTATTTCTTGTTTTGAAAACCGTAAAGCATTAACAAAAACATTTTCTAAAATCTTGGATAATAGCACTTTATCCCCTTCGATCATGATATTTTTTAACTGCTGATCTACGATTAATTTACGATTATGTTTATCTGCCAAGATAGAAAAATCATTGATTAAATCATCAAGATATTCTTTCAAATCAAAAACTTCTTTGCATTCTTCGATATCTGTAAATTTTTGAATATCTTTGATACAATCCACATATTTTTCTAAACGCCATAAAGCCGCTTTACTTTGTTTAATACTCGTATGCATTATATTAGATGTTAACATTTGTTTATCACTAGCTTTATCAAGATAATCAAGATAACCATTAATAACTGTAATCGGTGTCCGCAAGTCATGCGATAATGAGGCCGTAAGGGCTTTACGTTCTTGTAATAAATCCCACATTTTACGATTACTATTATAAATTTCATTTCTCATTGTTTCAAAAGCTTTACATAATCTACCTAACTCATCATTAGAAAAAGTTTCAATTTTAAAATCTAAATCTTGTTTCAAGATATGTTCAACACCATTATTTAAACTTTGTAACGGCTCTTTTATTTTTAATTGATAATATAATCTTGTCATTAAAATTGCTGTAACAACAATATATCCTACCGGTAAAACTACCATTAAAATAGTAAATAACCAATAATAAAATAAATTTGCTTTTGCTAGTGGTTCATAGCTAAATTCCTGGGGATCGATCAAAGTTATTGAATCATTTGACTCTTCAATTGTATAGTCACTAATTCTAATTGGTCGCTTATCTAATATTTCTTGTCTAAAATTTGATAGATTTAAAATCGTTATGATCGTAAGCAAGGAAACGATCGTTAAAGATATCATCATTAAAATTATTAAAGCTTTTTTTAATGACATATTTTGCAGTTTTGTTTTTATTTTTCCCATTTATAACCAACACCCCAAACTGTCATAAGATAAGATTTTTGTGTATATTTTGAAAATTTTAGCCGAATTTTACGAATATGTTCCTTAACAACAGTATTATCACCAGTGCCATCAATTCCCCAAATCAATTCGTAGATTTTTTCACGGTCAAAGACCTGACCAGCATTCATCGATAATAACTGAATAATTTCAAATTCTTTGTTTGATAATTCGATTAAATGATCATTAATATAGACACTGCGATCACTATAATCAATCACCAGTTCTTGATTAAATTTAGTTTTTGAACGCACTCGACTTCTTTGCTCCCGCCGTAAATGGGCCGCTATTCTTGCAAGCAGTTCATCCATTGAAAAAGGTTTTGTAATATAATCATCGCCACCGATCATCAGACCATTGATTTTATCTTGCGGTAATATTCGAGCCGTAAGAAAAATAATTGGACAGGAAACAAACTTGCGAATCTTTTTGCATAATTCAAAACCACTCATATCAGCCATATTAACATCAAGCAAAATGATATCTGGTAGATTGGCTAATTTTTCTAATGCTTCACTAGCACTGCTTGCCAGGTCAACTAAATAGTTTTCAAATTCAAGCTGCAATTTCAACATATCCAATATCGCCAATTCATCATCAACAATTAAAACTTTATATTTTTCTGCCATTTAATTCACTTCCTTTACTATTTAAATTTTATTATAAAAAAGTCAATTTTTTGTCAAAAAAAGAAACGTTATCAAACGTCCCTTTTAAACAAAAATCATTAACATTACTACTAATAAAGCAATTGCAATAATAATCGATAATGAATTGGCAACCGCAGCGACATCACCTTCATAGCGACATTGCTTCGTAAATACTGCCGCAACGGTACTAATTGGAGCTACTAAAGCAATCGTTAAAATCTCTCTTGCCAGCAGCGGCAAAGGTAAAAACATAAAACAGATTATCATTAAAATAAAGTTACCCAATAATCTAATTGATAAAATTCTAATTAGATCTTTAAAATCATTACGAGAAATTTTTATTTCTAATAATAACCCAATCATCAACATCGCTAAAAAACCATTACCAGCCCCAATAAAATTAGTGATTGATAAAAAGTTTTCGGGAATTCTAATTTTAAATAAAGCTAAAAAGAAAATAATAATATAAACATCAAAAGGTATCGATGAAAATAACTTTTTGGCAACATTTTTTATTGATAATTTATCTTGTTTATTAACAACACTTGAAGCAATTGCAAAAGTACCACCAAGTCCCATTAAAGCATTTCCAACATCAAACATACATAAGTAAGCAACTCCCATCCCTGGGAAAAAAGCTTGAACAAATGGTAAGACAAAGTTACCAATATTATAGCCTGAACAATTGATCATATAGGCTGCTTTTGTTGGGGCTGGTTTATTTTTGCTTACTAAATAACCAATACCAACCATCAATAAATTAGCCATGATCCCAATTCCAATTAACACTAACATTGCTGCATTGATCGTAATTCCATTGGCATTAGAAAACAAGGCACAAGGCAATGTCACATTCATGATGATCGTTGCTAAGATAAAACCATCTTCTTTCCTTAAAATCTTAAATTGTTTTAAAGCAAAACCTATTATTATGACAATTATAAACCCTAATGCTTTTACTAGTACATCTACCATTTTCATCCCTCTTATCTTTACTGTTATCATTATTTTAACATTTAAAATAACTTTTTTGTAGAAAAAATTATAGAAACAAGATCATTAGAATAAATACTATGACTTATAAATTTTAATCCAAACAAAAATAACAATCTCTAAAAACATATAAGAATATAAATATAATTAAATCAAATATGTTATAATTTAAATAGTAAAAATAGTTTTTAAAAGAAAATAAAATTGCTATTTGAAAGTGAGATTTTAGATGAAAAAAAAACCAAAATATATTTATATATGACATTATTAATAATAGCAATATCATCATTTATATTACAAATATTTGTATTCGAAGCACCAGATAGCATTATCGGATTTGGATTATGTTTAATCAACATCTATTTAATTTTTGGCAGCATTATTAAATTATGTAAATTAAATACTAAAATAAAATATTCAATATTTAGTATTCTAGATTTACTATTTTCTATTGATTTTTCTAAAAATAATAACGAGGTACCAGATGAAAAAATATGAAAAACTAACAAACTATTTACAACAATTTGATTCTACGAATAATTTTGGAAAATGGATTATTGATGCAGATCATTCCCCTAGCCCATCATATAAGATATTTATTCATGATTTTATCCATACTTTTTATAACGGCAATTATTGGATCAAAGATTATTTAGATTTTATTGAGCCTATTTTTGAAAAACTAGAAAAAAATATTAACATTAGTGCATTAAAAGAAAAAGAATTATTAGTTTTGCTTACATATATCATTCGTCAGGAAAGATTTTGTGACGGTTTGCTTCTTGGAAAGTGTAAAGATGGAACAATTTATGCAATTTTACAAGCGTTAAAAAAATATGATGATACAAGAGATCATACATCAACTTAATGAAAATAATAATTTAATATTTTCATTAAATCTTGTTGTAAACAAAAAAAGCAGTTTATCACTGCCTCTTTCTATCCGTTTAATAAAGCTATAGCTTGATTAAACACTGCTTGACCATTCATTTCCACAAAATCATTTTGATCAATTACAGCTACTGGAATTGAATCATTAATTACATCTTTTACTCTATTAACATCGCCAGCGCTTTGTGGTGCAATTAAGACACAATCAGCATCAGCCCATGATAAAGGAATTGCACTTTCAGCCACCGCCCAGATAATCGCATTAATATCTTGTTTCTTTGCTTCTTCTTTCATTGCACTTACAAGCATATTTGTAGTCAAACCAGATTTACAACAAAGCAGAATTTTATACATAATATACCTCCATCCATATTTCGGTAAGATTTTATCACAATGATAATAAAAATACTAGGATTTTCAAAATTTAAAAATTTACTGATGTAAAAATGTGGTTTTTGCGATAAAAAAATCAAGGCAGTCAACCTTGATCTAATTATGTTTATCTGGGGGAATAAATAGAGTTCGCCCAACAATTTTTCCAAAACAAATCGCACTTTTTTTCACTACGTCAAAACTAACTGGTGCAAAATATTTTTCATCATGAATTAAATTATCAACATAATTTAATAAATCACCTTGATAATAAATATAATCCGCAAATAAATCTAATAAATCGTCAGGACGATAACTGTAACCAGGATATTCAAATTCAAAGCCAATACTTTCTAAAATATGAATTACAAATTCAATACAAGTATATGATTGATAAGTTGCAAAACCATGAGTCAATGGATATGTAAGTACTGAAAATAAATTGTATAGATAATCATCTTGACCATATAAATACATAATTTCTTCTTGTGCTCTTAAATACTGAGTTAACGTTACTGGTATTTTAAAAACCACCACATCAATTTCTTTACTGCCATTAAGTGTATAACGTGAAACTGTTTCTTTTACTATTCCTGTCAAAAACATCGAATTATGCTGAATGCGTGCAAATGAATATAATTCATCTAAATTACGATCTAAACTGATTGCACAATGATTATATTGAATGCCACCAACTTTTCTAATCATATAGCCAAATCTAGTAGATGTTTTTGAAATCATTAAATAAATATTGTTTGCCATTTTGTCCCTTTCCAATAATTTTCCCTTATGCTTATAATATACTAATTTTTAGTCTATTTGCAATAATTTAATAAAAAAGTGTTTTAAAATCCAATAAATTTGACTTTATTTGCTGATGATTTAAAATAGAGATTAGGAGAAGTTTATGAAAAAGAATTTAATTATTGCTTTAGTTATTATCGTTATTAATTTAATTGCTTGTTTTGCTAATGATTTTGCTTCATGGTACGCTAAAAATATTTCTAAATTATATATCAACACTTTGGGTCGTTTATTTGATTTGTTTCCTTTTTCAGTTTTTGAATGGTTAGTTATTATGCTGATTATATTTTTATTGGTATTGATAATTAAATATCGTAGTTTAACGTTAGTAATTCGTTATTTATTAATTTTGATCTTGATTTTCACTTTAACAACAGGAATTAATTATCATCGTCAGCCACTCAACAAAGAAATGAATTTCAAAAAAATAGAATATACAATCGATGATTTAAAACAATTATGTAATTATGTTACAACTAAATTAGAAACATTAGAAGTCAAAGAATTAAGTGTTAATAAAATTCATCAAGTTGCAAAAAAGGCAATGAATGAAATTATTCCTAATTATTACCCCGATCCTAAACCAATGTTTTTTTCTGATTTAATGACCAGAGCTAATCTATCAGGAATATTTTCACCCTTTACGATTGAAGCTAATTATAATCAGGCTATGCCTACCTATAATAAACCATTTACTATTTGTCATGAATTAAGTCATTTAGCCGGTTATATGTTAGAAGATGAAGCTAATTTTATTGCTTATTTAGCTTGTACCAGTTCTAATGAAAGTTATTTTAATTATAGTGGTTATTTAACCGCTTTTGTCTATTTATGTAATACTTTAAGTCAAAATGGTGCAGATATTAGTGCATATCAACAGCGTTTACCCGCAAAGATGATCAATGATCTTAAAGAAAATAATCAATTTTGGCATCAGTATGGCGATTTTCTAGCTAACATAGTTGATGATGTTAATGATACATATTTAAAAATCAATTCAGTTAGTGAGGGGGTAAATAGTTATAACCAGTTTATAGATTTGATCTATTCTTATTATAAAAATAATCATCTAATTTAAAAAATGTCCGCTTGGACATTTTTTATTTATCAAGATAACGAATTATCCGACAAGGATTACCACCAGCAAGAACATTTTCAGGAATATCTTTAGTTACTACCGAACCTGAAGCAATTACGCTATTTTTACCAATCGTTATTCCCGGATTAATTGTCACATTGCCACCAATCCAGACATTATCTTCAATTTTAACTTCCTGGAAATATTCAACTCCTGTTTTTCTAAGTTCACTATCAAGAGGATGATTAGCACAATAAATATGTACTCCAGGACCAAGTTTAACATAGCTTCCAATAGTAATTTTTGCAGTATCGACCATAATACAATTATAATTAGCGTAAAAATGATCACCAACTGTAATATTTTTACCATAATCACAATAAAATGGCGGTTCGACATAACTATTTTTACCAACTTGTTTAAACAAATCAGCTAATAACTCTTTTCGTTTATCGTATTCATCGATTGTAGTTTGATTATAAATTTGTAATCTTTTTTTACATTGAATATATAATTCCTGGTTATTTCCATCACTTGGATTAACTACCTGAATACCTGATTTCATAATTTTATTCCTACCTCAATAAATTTTCCCAGTTCACTAATTTCATTTGCGTCAATGCCTCGATTATAATCAGTTATGGTTCCGTTAGAATCAATATAACGAATACATTTATTTTTATAAATATAAAAACGATATTCTTCTAAACCATCATAAATAAAAACAAATCTTAAATTACTATCTTCATAATAATATTCAACATTATAATCTTTATCAAAGCTTAAATTTAAACTTGTTGCCTTACCACATATTTTAACAGTCTTACCTTGATTATTTAAGTAATAACTAAGGCCATTTTGTTCTTGTTTAGTATAATCATTAGGATTTTCTTGAATTATATAATACTGTAATCTAATCAGATCTACTACTGATTCTACATCAAGATAAAAATTATCACCAACATTTTTAATTTTACTAGCTTCAATCATTTTAATCCCAACTGACTTAACTTGATTATCAATTGAACCAAAATGAAAACTTACCGTAATTCCACAAATAATAGCAATGATCATATTCATTATTTTTTCCATTGATTAATCACCTAAATACTTACTTGCTTCTTTGATACTTAATTTAGCCATTTGATCGTGGTATTTTTCAATAAAGGTTTTGACCCATTGCGGATCAGTTTTAGAATAATCACGTAAGCTCCAGCCAATTGCTTTATTAATAAAAAATTCATCGCTATTTAAATTATTTACAATAATCTTTTCTAATAATTGTTGATTAGTTTTCTCTTTTCTAAGTAACTGGTGATCAATAGCCACTCTTTTTAACCAGATATCTTCATTTAAAGACCATTCAATCATTAAATCATCAACTCGTTTATCTTTTAAACCAATAGTTCCAATAATTATATCAAGACTATCAGTTACATCCCACCATTGTTTAGTTAATAAATATTGTTTTAGTTTATCAATATCTTCATAGACTAAAAAAGCTTGTAGTACTTTTAAATAATCACATCCAAAATATTGAAATTCACGATACTCATCCTGGAAACATAAATCTAATAAAGCAAAATCAATTTTTTTATTTTTCTTTTCCGCTTTTAAAAAATCACGATATAACTTTTTTCTTTTCGGTGTT
This sequence comes from Thomasclavelia sp., assembly GCF_017889095.1. Lineage (GTDB taxonomy): Bacteria > Bacillota_I > Bacilli_A > Erysipelotrichales > Coprobacillaceae > Thomasclavelia. The sequence goes on from NZ_JAGHEW010000201.1 coordinate 20,405, forward strand.
GGTATACCATAAAAGCTAAATTTATTTTGCATATATTTAGCCATCTTTAATGCATTTTCACTATCTTTATTTGCTTCAAATAATTGTTTTATCATTAAATATTTATCCAAAATAATCACCCCATCTAAATTATAGCAGTTAACATAAATAAAAACAGCTATAAAAGCTGTTTAAATTAAGAATAAATAAACAAGTAAAGGAATAGTAATGATTGCAAGTAATGTAGAAATAAAGACTGTTTTAGCCGCTAAAAACTCATCTTGATGATAGTTTTTAGCAAACAGCACTGCACCGCTAGCAACTGGCATTGCTAAAATGATCAAAGTGATTCCTTGTATCATTACATCTTTGATCGTCGTTATGATTAAGGGATAAAAAAGTATTGGAATGATCAAGTCAATAAAAATGGTAAATAGATATACTTTATAATCAATCAAAACTTTTGTTAAACGATAATTAGCAAGAGTTGCTCCAATAATGATCATTGCTAGCGGTGTTGTCATATTGCCAATCAAAGTTAACGGATTAGCTATCACCAGAGGCACTTGCAATTTGATAAAATAAAGCAAGATTGCAATAATTGAAGCAATCACCCCTGGTGATAAAAGATTTTTGAATTTCAGCTCTGTTTTAACTTTATTTCCATAATTCATCACTATAATTCCTAAGGTAAATAACGATAAATTAAACCCCATATTAATAACTGCAGTACTTAATAATGAATCACTTCCAAAAATAGCTTGCATTAATGGAAAACCCATAAACCCAACATTAGGAAACATGGTCATGAACATATATAAACCTTGATGGTTTTTAAACGGTAAAATCTTGACATATAAATAAGCAAATATTGGTAAAATAATAACTAAGATAATTGTGGATATCATGATATCACTAAATGCTAGAGTAACATTTTGACCATCAATTATAGAGGCAACGATCATTGCTGGCATAGTTATATTTAACACAAATTTTGTTAAGTGCTGATTAAAATCGCCTTCAAACAAACTAGTTTTACCTAATCCAAATCCAATAATGATCATGATAAATAACTGTAACATTTGATTAAAAACAATCATGATATCCATAAACTGCCCCCTATTTTGCCTGTTCTTGTTCTTGTAAATATGCTTGTTTGTCTTGAGCTTTAAAGAACGGATAATAAATCAATCCAGTAATAATAAGTAAAACTACTTGCAAAATTGCTCCTTGAATCCCACAAATCATAAATCCCGATATTACTGGTGGAATTGTATATGGCAAGTTTACACCATTAATATAAGGAACTAAACCTAAATATATTGATGCATAAGTAACAATTCCTACTGTAACATTTGCTAATACAAAAGGAATCATCATCATTGGATTTAAAACAATTGGAAACCCAAAGATAATTGGTTCATTGATATTAAATAATGAAGCACCAATTCCTAATTTACCTAAAGCTTTATATTGATTCGATTTTGATTTAAATAAACATAATAACGTTAAACTTAAAGTTGCTCCAACCCCACCTAATTTAACAAAGAAAGAGATAAACTGATAATTTACAATATGTTGTAATTGTTTACCAGCTTCAAAAGCTGCTAAGTTTTCAGCTGATAATGAATACCAGATAGGATTCATTACTGAAGAAACAATTGATGAACCATGTAATCCAAAGCACCAGATTACTGATTCTACTAATAAAACAATTACGGTAGCTGGTAAAGTACCTCCAAGTGATTGTAATGGCTGTTGCAATAAACTGAAAATAAATGTTTGGGCATTTTCAAAATCAGTCATTGCAAAGCCCATTCTAATTAAATTAAATAATAACAAAATAGCTACAGCCGGAATAACAGCAGCAAAAGCATTTGCCACATTTGAAGGAACTGAATCAGGCATCTTGATCGTTATTCCTTTTTGAACACAGTAGCGATATATTTCTACTGAAATTGCAGTTGCAATCATACAAACAAATAAACCTTGAGCACTAAAATTATCTAATGGTAACCCTTTTACACTATCTTCGCTTAAAATAACTGGCGTTAGTAAAAAGATTCCGGCAAAAGATAAAGCTATTGCTAATTTACTGTCAACTTTATAGTAATTAGCCAATGATTTAGCCATCCCAACAACCACGAAAAAAGCTAATAATTTAAAACTTACCTGATATGGTAAATAAAAGAAATCATTGATTAATGGGTTATTACTTAAAAATTCACTATATCCATCAAATGGTAAACTAGTAAAAAGTAAAAATATTGATCCTGCAATCAAGATTGGGGTTGAGCCAAAGAACCCTTCTTTAATTGCACTTAAATAACGATTAGCTGTCATTTTTTGAGCAATTGGTGCAATCGCATCACCAATTCTATCCATAAACTGCTCCATAATAATCCTCCTAAAATTAACTATTTTTTAAACTAGTCTTTGCTAGTCGATCATATAAACCCCGATGGTCTTTAAAAAAACAAATCATTATGACACTTACTAATGATAATGACATGGTAAAATCATTTACTATTTCTAGCACATTAAAACCAGTAAGAATACTTAATAATTCACCAATTAAAGTTGTAAATGATGTTAAAATCAACAAATAAAACATTTGTCTTTTTATTAATTCCTGATCATGACTGTATGAAATCTTTATATCCATTAATCTTTTTCCTAATGTTTGTCCTTGTAACAACTTTAAAGGAACTAGTAAATAATAGAAAATAAATAAAACTAAACTTAAACCAATAGCAATAATTGCTACTGTTTTTTCAAGTAAAAAGACATTTTGTGTCATTTCTTGAATTGTAATATAAGATAACAATGAAATTGGAAGTGTGGCAATTAATGCTCCTAAATATAAATCAATAATAAAGGCAATCCCTCTTTTTAATAACGATACTTGTTTATTCATTATTTGCTCCTTTTAAAATGTTGTGTCTTTACCATTAGTGGCAATTACTTTTTGATACCAGTAAAAAGATTTTTTTATCGTTCGTTTTAAAGTTCCTCTACCTTGATCATCTTTATCAACATAAATGAAACCATAACGTTTTTTCATTTCCCCAGTTCCTACTGAAACAATATCAATCGGTCCCCAGCATGTATAACCAATTACTTCCACATCATCTATTTCTATCGCATCTTTTAAAGCATCAATGTGTTTAGCTAAATACTCGATTCGATAATCATCAATGATTTGACCAGATTCATCAAATTCATCAATCGCTCCTAAACCATTTTCAACTACAAACAGTGGTAATTGATAACGATCATATAATTCATTTAAAGCAACTCTAAGTCCAGTTGGATCAATTGGCCAATCCCAATCATTTCTTTTTAGATACGGATTATCACGCCCAACTACTAACTGACCATCTTTTAATGAAGCAACTGAAGAAAAATAATAACTAAATGCAATATAATCAACTTTTCCCTGCTTTAAAATCTTTTCATCTTCTTCACTAACTGAAAATTGACAACCCATTTTTTTAATTAACGAAGTACAAGTATTAGAATAATAACCACGACACATCACATCACCATAATAGAAATTAGGTTGCATGTGCTCTTTTCTAGCTAAAGTATCTTGCGGATGACATGTTTTAGGATAAGTAGTTGGATATTGAAACATACAGCCAACTTTTAACTCAGGATCAATTTGATGAGCCAAAATAACCGCTTTAGCACTAGCCACCATCATATTATGAGATACCAGTATTTTTACATCATTAGGATTTTCATCCGGCTGATAAATCACCCCGGCTTGATGATATGGCATTTGCTGGTTCATCGTTTCATTGATTTCATTAAATGTCATCCAGTATTTAACTTGATGATGATAACGTTTGAACACAACCTGACAGTAATTTAAGAAAAAATCGATTAATTTACGATTACGCCAAGAACCATATTTTTGTACCAGATGTAATGGTGTTTCATAATGTGATAATGTAACGATTGGCTCAATATGATATTCAGCCAGTTTAGCAAAAACCCGATCATAAAATTCTAACCCCTTTTGATTAGGCTGTTTTTCATCACCTAAAGGAAAAATTCTTGGCCAGTTAATCGACATCCGAAAACATTTAAAGCCCATTTTCGCAAATAAAGCAATATCTTCTTCATAATGGTGATAAAAATCTACTCCTTCATGACTAGGATAATAATCACCTTCATGAACCGCATCATGAATTTCCCTTGCTTTTCCATGACACGCTCCTTTTTCCACATCGGCAATACTTAAGCCTTTACCATCAGCTAAATAAGCCCCCTCATATTGATTGGCAGCCGTAGCTCCACCCCATAAAAAATTATCTTTTATCTTCATAAAAAAACCTCCTTGCACGTTTAATATACATGCAAGAAGGTTTTCTTTAAAGTTACCTACGATTCAATTTAACAGTGTTTAATTATTGACGTCTTTATTTTTTCAAATCAATGAAACACTGTTTCATTGATTCATGATAATGGGATTATTAGAAGACCGTTTGCTTTCTAATTCTTTAGTAGCTTCTAATTTTTTTAGATAATTAGCATCATAATTATTTAAAAAATAAGTAGCATATAAAATATCCAAAATCAAATGAATTGATAAATGACTACTAAAATCTCCTAAATTATAAAACATACTTTCCTTAGTTGCCATAGTCAGTTTACAGCTAGCCATCTTACTCAAACTATTTTCACCAAAAGAGGTTATGGCAATAATTGGAATTTTACGCTGTTGACATGTTTTAGCGACCTGTTTGATTTTATCTGTTTCCCCAGAATAAGAAATAATGATTGCAACATCACCACTAGGAATACATTTAGCTTCGTATAACTGATAATTTAAGTTATTAGAAATAATTACATTTTTCCCAATTTTTAACATTCTTTCTTTAAACGATTCTGCGAGATTTAAAGCTGTTCCTACTGAAAAAACATGAACTGAATGACTATAATTAATCAGTTTCAAAGCTTTTTGTAAATCATCGTGATGTAATAGAGTCATGCTATCTTTAACTGTATCTTCATATAGTGTAGCAATTTTATTAGCTGCTTTCATAAACGAATCTTGACTAATAAATGGAAAATTAGCATCAATTTTACCATATTGTAAATCTAAATATTCTATTTCTTTTAAAAACTGAATCTTAAAATCATCAAATCCTTTAAAATCTAATTTTTTACATAATCTAACTACGGTTGCCGGTGAAGTAAAAGTCGCTTCTGCTATATTTCGAGTTGAATATTTTTTTAAATCTTTGCCTAAAGATAAAATAAAATCTGCAATACTCTCTTCCCCATCACTCATTTTTTCTTTCAAATTCAATTTTTCTATTATCAGCAACTTAATTTCCTCCATTAAATCCAAAAATAATTAGCAGCAATGCTGCTAATTATTCCACATAATCGGCTTTCTTTGCCAATAATTCTTCACAAATTTGACAAGCCGGACAATCACAATATTTAGCTCCAGCTTCTTTAATAGCTTTACTATGAGCTTCTACTTCTTTAGCCCGGTCACCAAAAACCTGGATTCCCGCTTCACTACCGGCAAAAGCAATTAAATTATCGATTGGCATGATATCTTCTTCCATTTCTTTAAAATACGCTTTAGCCATTTCATTTTCTTGATCACTGCCAATAGCATCTAAATAATTTTTCCCCGCTTCTTTTAGCTCTTTACAACAAGTTACTGCTTCAATTAATTCTTTAGTTTTACTAATAATATAATCTAAATTCTTTTCCATGATCCATACTCCTTTTATGATTTATCTTTACTTATATTGTATCATAAATAGCCATTAATTTTAAAAGATTTCTTTTAAAAGTCCCTGGCGATAAGCTTGTAATAATGTATTTAGATCATTTATTTTTAACCTCAGTTCTTTACCTAGATCACAATCGCGATTTTTGATTCGTTTACTAGTTTCAATTATTTCTACTTCCGGTGTTAAACACAATAACCCTTCTTTAGCCTGAGTATCAAAAGGCAAATGTTTAGCTAATTGATAGTGTTGAGAATCGAAGATCAAAGTATAACCAGCACTGCCGGTTTTAGCTTGATATGCTTTAGAAATACCCCCATCGATCATCAATAAACGGCCACTAGCTTTAATAGGTTTTTCGCCTTCTTTGATCTTAACGGGAACATGACCATTGATAATATGACCTTTATCCGGATCTAAATTAAAATGTTTTAACAGCTGTTTACAGGTTGTTTCCTGTTCAATGAAATGATAATAATCATCAAAGATTTCTTGATTTAATTTTGGTTCATCAAGAAAGTATTTTTCAAATAATGCCAGTTTGCTTTTACCAAATAACGGTGAATCTTTACCACACCATAAATACCACATTAAATCGATGGCGACTGGTTTTTTTAAATAATATGCCTGATTAATGATTTTTTCATATTGATCTAATAGCTCTTTACCTTGATATAATTTATCTTTGATCCTTATTTTTCGTAACTTACCATCTTGATTTAAAGGAATACAGCCATGAAATAATAAATTACCATTGATCGTTTTATACATATTACCTTTTTGATACAAAAACTTTATTTGCTGCTGCAATCTTTGACTATGAGCAAAAGAAGCTTTTAAAACGGTCATTAACCGATGTTCTTTTGTCGTTAATTTTAAAGGATCATTTATATCAATGGTAGGAAAATTGTGATCGGTTAAAGGATAACTGTTATTTAAATAAGTAACACAATTATTATTGAAATCAATTTTGTTTAACCATGATAAATGTTCCATTTGATATTCAGGATGCTGCTCAATTAATTGACCTTGAAGTTTTAATTGGATAATTGTAATGGCTTTATGCATCTTGGCGGTTAATTCTTTATCGACTTGATCATAACGGTTTTTATCTAAATGTTTAGGATAAAAAGCACGGCAGTCATCATCCTGATATACTTCTTTAGCAAATTCACTTAATGGCCGTAAATTAATCCCATAGCCATCTTCAAGCAAATCAAAATTATCATAACTTAATGCAATCCTAATTACATTAGCGATTAAAGCTAAATTACCACAAGCAGCTCCCATCCAGGAAATATCATGATTGCCCCATTGAATATCGATTTGTTCATATTTCATCAGTTCATCAATGATCAAATCAGGACGTGAGCCCCGATCAAAGATATCGCCAATAATATGAAGATGATCGATACAGATAGTCTGGATAAATTTACATAAAGCAATGATAAAATCATCAACGTTATTAATTTCAATAATAACTTGAATAATATCATGATAGTATTCATGAATATATTGATTATCATGACAGCTTAACATTTCATTGATTACATAAGCATACTGAACTGGTAATTTTTTAGCTACTTTGGATCTAGTATATTTAGAAGAACAAAATTTTGCGATACTAATTAAATGATAGATCGTCTGTTCATACCAGCTGTTATCTTTCTGTTTATTTTCTAACTGTTTTTTAGGATAATAAATTAAATGAGCTAATTGTTGTCTTTCTAGTTCACTTAATTTATCTTGATATAATAAATCAATCTTATTTTTAATGACACCCGAAGCACTTTTTAGTAAATGAATAAATGCTAAATGTTCACCATGAAGATCACTAAAAAAGAATTCAGTTCCTTTAGGTAAAGTCAAAATTGTACCAAGATTAATAATATCTGTTGTTACAGCATTGATGTTAGGATATTCCTTAGCTAATAAATGTAAATAATTATTTTCCATAATATTCTTTTAAAGTGATAAGAGAATGATTGCTCATTCTCTTATATCTTTTATTCAAAAGGATAAACCATACCCCATTGTTTTCTAATTGTCGTTAGCGTATCCATAACATCACGAATATAAGTTAAGTTTTCTTGACCGCCTTGATTATTGATATAATCTTGCATATCCTGAACTTCATAATCTAAAGCTAAGGCTGTATCACCAGCTTCAATAACTTCAACGCGTCCATCATCAGTGTAAGTAATCGTTGCTTTATTTCCACGAGGATAGTTATTTACTTCAATATAACCTTTTTCACCAGCGACAACTCCACGTTTTGGCTGTTTAGCTCGCATTGTTAAAGCCATCACGGCCATTTCCCCTTCAGGATTACGAAGAATGATTCCTGATGTTTCATCGACACCAGTTTCAAAATAGTTAGCTGTCGTTAAAACTGTATCGGGTTTACTTTGCATGAAATAGCGAGCAAAACTAGTAGCATAAACACCAATGTCTAATAATGCACCACCAGCTAATTCTTTCGAGAAGAAACGATTAGTTACATCGTATTCTTTACAGCTGCCAAAATTTACTTGGACCATTTTTACTTTACCAATTGCTCCACTGGCAACAATTTCTTTTAGTTTTTTAAATAATGGCATGTGGAATAAAGTAACCCCGTCACAAATAACTAAGTTCTTTTCTTTAGCGATTGCTACTGCTTCTTCTAATTGAGCAGCATTTACTGTAATTGCTTTTTCACAAAATACATGTTTTCCCGCTTTTAAAGCAGCTACTAAAAATTGATAATGAAGATTATGTGGTGTCGCAATATAGACAATATCCACATTTTCATCGTCAATCATTTCATCAGCACTGCCATAAGCATTAGTAACATTAAATTCTTTAGCATAAGTCTCAGCTTTTTCTAACGTAGTATCGCAAACAGCGTAAATTTCTCCATTAACACGATTTAAAGCTTCACCCATTTCATGAGCAATCCAGCCAGTTCCTAAAATTCCCCAATTTAGTTTCTTTGTCATTTTTATTTTCCTCCTATTATTCTAACATGACTATCATCAACTGATAAAACCATCGTCGCCTGGTTTACAAATAATGATGTATCAATAATTCCTGTAATTTTATTTAATTGTTGATCAAGTAAAGCAATATTTTCAACTTGATCAAATTTAGCTTCCATGATCACATTACCATGATCACTAACGGTAAAACCATCTTTAGCACCACTTATTCTAAGTGTTACTTTTCCACCTAATGATTCAATTTGTTTCGTTACATAACTGATTGCTTCTTTGATGACTTCTAAAGTAATTGAATGATCAAATGGTAATTTTTCAAATACTTTTGATTCGTCAACTAAAAGGACATATTGATCAGCCATTGAAGCAATAATTTTTTCTTTAGTATGAATAGCTCCGCCTGATTTTAAGGCATTTAATTTTAAATCTACTTCATCACAGCCATCAAAGGCAATATCAAGATGATCAACTGACCAGACTGGAAGTAACGTTAAATTATTTTCAACACATAATTTAGCGGTATTAAATGATGGTGTTACTACTTTAACATTTAACTTTTTTTCATTAATAAATTTAACTAAATAGCTGATGGTACTACCGCCACCTAAACCAACGGTCATGCCATCTTTAATATATTCAACTGCTTTTAAAGCACATCTTTCTTTCATTATTAATTATCTCCTTTTAATGGTTTTTTTAATACTGATAAAACTAAACCGCCAACGATGGCACCGATCAATATCGCTAAAGCATACATTGGAGCATTGCCGATTTTTTGTAAAACGAAGATACCACCATGAGGCGCTCTTAAAGTACAACCAAAGAACATTGATAAACCGCCAGCTACTGCTGATCCTAAAATACATGATGGGATTACACGAATCGGATCTTTAGCAGCAAAAGGAATTGCCCCTTCAGAAATAAATGCTAAGCCCATTACATAGTTAACTAAACCAGAATTACGTTCTTCTTGGCTCCATCTGTTTTTAAAGAAAGTAGTACTAATAGCGATCGCCAGTGGCGGGATCATTCCTCCAGCCATGACCGCTGCCATAATTTCAAAATTTCCTTCAGCTAATTGTGATGTTGCAAAGACATAAGATGCTTTATTGATTGGTCCACCCATATCCGTAGACTGCATTCCCGCTACAACGATTCCTAATAATACTTTACTAGTTCCACCCATACTATTAAGTACATTATTTAAACCAGTATTGATGGCACCAACAAATGGGTTAATAAAAGTAGTAATTACAGCTACTAAGAAAATGCCAATTACGGGATATAATAAAATCGGTTTAATTCCTTCTAATGAACGTGGTAATTTACTAAATAATTTCTTTAGTCCATTAACTAAATATCCAGCGACAAAACCAGCTAATAAAGCGCCTAGAAAACCGGCATTAACATCGCCACCAGCAGGATTAGCAAAAGTACAGCCCATTTTAGCGACCATTCCGCCAATAAAACCAACAGCTAAACCTGGACGATCAGCAATTGACATCGCAATATAACCAGCTAAAACTGGTAACATCAAACCAAATGCTTGTTCCCCGATTGTTTTTAAGTAAGCTGCTAATGGCGTATTTTTACCAAAGTTAGATGGATCAATGGTATAATCGTCGAATAAAAACGCTAATGCAATTAAAATTCCACCGCCAATTACAACTGGCAGCATGTGACTAACACCATTCATCAAATGTTTATAAA
>NZ_JAGHEW010000020.1 GCF_017889095.1 Thomasclavelia sp.
CCGTAAATATCTTCCCGGAAATTTTAATTTTTCTATCTTTATATTTATCCGGATTATTATACATGTCGCTTATTTCAGATTCTGTGAGATATTCTTCTGATTTTTTCTCTTCGGAATCATTTCCTCCACATCCTACTAATCCAATACATAATCCAAAAATCAAAAATAAACTTAATAATTTTTTCATAATACTTCATCCCTTCTCTTTATAATTTAAGTTTATATAAACACTATGAAGTGTGTTTACCTAATTAAAATTTCTTCCTTAAATCTTTAATAATTTGTTCAACTTCCTGTTCGTTCTTATTATATTTTGTATTCTTTCAAATCGTTATGTATATTGATAATATATTTAGTTCTAATTAAATGAATTATCATTTTGAATAATTTATTATACCATTTAATATAATCATCATCAGTATTAAATTTTACATTTCCATCATTGTTATGTCGTATGTAAAATTTATTTAGCATAAAAAATACATCGTCCGTTAATGATTTATTGATAGAGTTAAATTCTCTTCTTTTCGGTTCTAAATAATCTCCTAATTTTTTTAAAATGATTCTTTTCTCATTAACATCATTTTCAATTCTAAAGTCATTGTATTCTAATAAAGTCATTCTTAAATCATCTTCATTTTCAAGAATAGAAAGAACACTATCCACATCTGCATCACGTTTAATATATGTTACACTGTTATCAGCATGATTTAGTTGTCTTTCAAAATTTAGATTCTCGATGATAACCCCAATATTCTTTATAATTACAAGATACGGTGCAAATATTTCATCTTCTGTATTTATTGAATAGCTATTGCTGATAATTGAATAATTATTACTGATTGTATGAGTATTTATTAAATAACAAATATACGAATCAATAAATTGCAAAATATATAATTTTTGCGTTTTATTACATGAACGAGGTGTTTTGAAGTGGATTTCTAAATCGCTAAAATATTGATTTGCATTTATGGCAGTTAATCTATGTTCCCATTTTGTGAAAAATTTATCAACAATTGTCCAAAAGTCTACATCTCTAGAACGACTGAATTCATAATTATAAATTTTCATATTCAATAAATCATATAATCTATTAAACTCTTTATCAAAATCAAATCTACGTTCTAATTCAAAGATACTTTTTACCACCTATTACTCCTCCTCATTTATTCCACATCACTTTGAAAAGCAACGGCTTTTCCCAATACTTTTACTTTATTTAATTCTTCACCAGTAAGTATTATGTCTTTATATTTACTGTTTTCTGGTCTAAGGATAACCATGTTTTGTTCCTTGTAATAATAAAATCTTTTTAAAGTTGCTTCATCGTCTATAATAACTGCTGCAATTTCGCCATTATTTACAATGTCCTGTTTTCGTATAAAAACTATGTCACCATCATTGATACGTGCGTTGATCATACTATCACCTTGACATTTTAAACAGAAGTCGGCTTTTATTTCAGTTCCAACCATTATATAGCTTTCTCTATCTTCATCTGCAAATATAGGCTCTCCACATGCTATTGTTCCTAACATGGGGAGTTTTATTTTGTCTATTCTGTAGATGTTATCGTAGTCATTATAGTTTGAATTGCCCTTTATTAAATAGTCTGTTGTAACGTTGAAATAATCAGCCAATTGTTGAACAATACCCATTTTTGGTTCGGTTCTATTTATTTCCCATGAGGATACTGTTTTATCACTAACATTGACAATATTTCCTAGTTCCTCTTGACTAAGGTTGTGTTGTTCTCGCAAGTTTTTTATTATATAACCAAATTGTGTTCTCATTTTATCGCCTCGATTTCTATAAATATTATAATACAAAATGTAGATTAAATAAAGCAATATGTAAAAATAATTCTACAAAACGTATATTTTTTATTGACAATCTACATTTTGTAGAGTAATATGTAATTAACAAGAAGGAAGGTGATGATGATGATACATAGAATGAAATTATGCGAAATAAGAAGAGCAAGAGGTTATTCACAAGAATATATGGCAAATATATTGGGTTGTCATAGAACAACTTATGCTAAAATGGAAGAAAATCCTAAAGATATAACTATGGAAGAGGCAGATATTATAGCTAGAGCATTAAACGTTTCTGTTGATGATATTATTTTTTTAGATAATCATCTACAAAATGTAGAGTAAAAGAGGACATGCAATGAAAAAACAATACGTACTATTATCCGACAATCAAATAGGCTACATCGATTATCGTTGCAACTGCGATGAATGAAGAGCAAGAGGCGAGTATGAGTTATTTATCAATGATTTTAATGATCAGTATCTTGATTGTATCAAACTTTCTAAAGCTAAAAACGAAATCAAAATCATGAGCCATGATTTAGAAACAGTTTTAAGACATCAGCTAAATCATGTCGGTGCTTAATGAAAGAAGGATAAAAATGGAAGTTCTTAAAGAAATATTATTTTGGTGGTTGTTAGTAGACAATATTCTACTGGTTATTTCTAAAAAATGGAGAAAAGAAAGGATTTCTTATTTAGAAGATGGAAAAAGAGAATAAAAAGGAAAGAGACGGATTTTTCGAGTTTTACGGTATTTCCGAGGAAGAGGAAAAATTCTTCAAGGCTATCTATCGCAGAAGACAGATTTATCGAAGAATCATTTACATATTGATTATTGTTATCGCAGTACTGATAACGCTGTTATGTACGCAGTGATGACAGCAGTTATGATAGCGGAAATAATTGAAATTATGAAAGGCCATATCTTGCTGTCAAAGAATTTACGCCGGCGATAAAGACAGTACCGAAAGTATCTGTCGGTTAATGAATACAGTGCTTTTCTTGAATTTTTATTAGCAGTTGTATCAGTAAATTCATAATGGCTTTGAATAAATTTTAAATCCAGAAAGAATTTAAGAGAATCGCCGAAAAATTCAGCATAAACATGCTTTTTAAAACGCATGATAAACAGTTTAACTCGTTCTCTAAAGTAAATGTTTAAATTTGAAAAATCATCATTCATTGATGTATACCTCCGCATTTATTATAACACGAGGTGAAGAAAAAAATTAAATATCTTTCCTGGTCAATAGGAGCCCATCATTATCAAGAATAATAATATTAATTTTACTTTTATGCAGATGCTGGTGCTATCTATAATCGGATCAAATCCGTACCTCCTTTCAATGTGAATCTAACAAGATGGTGGGTTCCTACTGGCCAGGAAGGCGAGAAAAGAAAGGAGTGATTAAGTGGAATATGTTTTTGATTATTCAAAGCTGAGAGGAAGAATAAGAGAAATTTGCGGTACTGAAGAAAATTGGGCAAAACTGATGGGATTTTCGGACTATACCAAGAGTATGAAGCTCAACAATAAATCTTATTTCAAAAGCAATGAAATCACCAAGTGCTGCAAAATTCTAAAAATTCCAAAAGAGGACATTGGTGTATATTTCTTTACTGAAAAATAAAAGATACAGTTTCTTTCTCGTATGATGTGAGCCTGCCATGAAAAATAAATTAAATCAAGATTAAGCTAATCCAAATTGTTTCTTTTGCTTTTATCTGGATTGCTTCTTATGAATTTAGTGCCATTGTTATTTACACCGTGATAACCATCAATCTTACCTTGTATAGCAGCATTGTAAGCCTGATTGTTTGTGTAAGTGACACCGTTAATAGATAACCTATCGTTTAATCCTGTTTGAGACTCATGTAACACTTTTACGTTGGCTCTATTTGTCATTAAATCACCTCCTTTAAATCGAGGAACAAAAAAATGGCAAGCTCACATCATACGAGAAACCTATAAGAATATTCTAATAAATTATTAGTTTTATTCAAGCTGTATACACCATTGCTTATATGTTTTTTATAAAGGAGTGATTAAATGAACAGTTCAAAAAATGAGAAACGAACAACAGTTGATGTTGATGTTAACGTATCTGGAATTGATGAGGCGGTAAAGAAAACTGAACACCTAGTTGAATTATTAAAAGAAGCCAAATCAATGGCAGATGATTTAGCTTCAGTTAATTATGATCTTAATATCAAAATGAGGAGTGATTGAATGAATGAGATTGAAATTAAAGTAGAAAATGATCAAATGCTGGTAACAAGTTTACAGGTTGCTAAAAATTTTAATAAAAATCATCAACACATTTTAAGAGATATTAAAAACCTTATAGGGGGTGTCCAAAATTGGACAGACCTATTTTATGAAAGTTCATATGTAAATGAGCAAAATAAACAAGAATACCCAATGTATTTAATGACCCGTGACGGTTTTACGTTACTGGCAATGGGATTTACTGGGAAGGAAGCACTTGAATGGAAGCTCAAATATATCAAAGCATTTAATGATATGGAAGCCAAATTAAACGATCCGATGTTCCTGGTTCAAAAATCAATGAAATTTCTGGAAAACCGCTGTAATGAATTATTGCTTGAGAACCAGCAAATGAAACCTAAAGCATTATTTGCAGATGCGGTAAGTACAAGTGAAGAATCGATACTTATCGGACAGTTGGCAAAACTGATTAGACAAAATGGCTATGATATCGGACAAAATCGATTATTTCAATGGCTTAGAGATAACGGATACCTGATCAAAAGCGGTTCACGTTACAATCAGCCAACTCAAAAAGCAATGGATCTAGAACTGTTTGAAGTGAAGGAAAGAACCATTACCAATCCCGATGGCAGTATTCGAATTACACTGACCACCAAGGTAACAGGTAAAGGCCAGGTATATTTTGTAAATAAATTTTTAAATCAGTAGGAGGTGAAAAATATGGAACGAGCTGAAACAATCTCGGTAGAAGAATGTGCAAAAAGATTAAATAAGGATCCAGCGTTCATTCGTAACGCAGTAGAACAGGGAGTTTTTCCTGGATCTTGTGTTAAAAACGAGAACGGAAGACGTTCGGTCGTCATTCCGAGAAAAGCTTTTGAAGAATACATGACTAGGTGGAATCCAAACCCATCAACTGAATTAGTCCAGGCATTAGTTGAAATTCTAAGCAAAAAGGCCGTTGCGCCAACAACGACCAAACCAAGATAGTACAGTCACATTATAAGTGATTGTGAAAGGAATGTCAAAGATGAATAATTTGATTATAGATACAGGTTATACAGAAAAACAGGTCCAAAAATTAGTGGATGAACTAAATAAACTGTTTGAAAACAGTGAATTTACCGCTTGTCAGCTTAGTGAAGAAATTATTTCGTTGAGCGGACATATTACAACAAAAAATTATTTAAAAATTGAAAGGATCGAAGAAAATGGATCTAGATAAACTTACTGCCCGAGGGGTATTCACAGTTGTAATAGTGTTTATTATCGCTGCCTTTACGGTAGCGGGAATTATAGAAAAAATCATGTAGGAGGAAAAGAAAAATGGATGATCTGATTTTAGAAATCATATTTAAAACATTGGGAATAGATAAGTATCTTGAAAGAGATAAAGAGTGGATGGAAGAGAACGCTAAAAATTTTATGTGTATTGAACTGAAAATACTTCCACTGGAAGTTGCTGTAAACTTCAGGCTTAATGATGAACCGCTTGAATATATTGCACATGCTACAGGCAAATCAAAAGAGGAAATTGTAAATATGTTTAAGCCGATGCTTGATGAGCTAACATCGCTTTCAAAAGATCTTACTGAAATGATGTCGGCAGATATTCATAAGGTGTTTGGAAACAAATATAATGTTCTGATTAAAAACGATACTGATCTTTTTAAATATTTTAAAGAAATGAGCATGGGGGAGAAAGATAAAGATGCCAACTAAAAAAGAAGCAATCATGAACGAAATCAGTTCTCTTGAAATTCGTAAAAATATCTTAGAGTGTAAGGACTTTTTAGATGCGGATGATCGTGCAGTTATTGATGAAATAACAGAAAAAATCACTGCATTAAAAAGAGAACTGGAAAAATGGTAGATTATAAAACTTTCTTCAGCAACTGTCATATCGATCGCATTGAAAGTGATGATCAGTGGCACAGTTTACGTGGAAAAGGCATCGGAGGAAGTGATGCGGGTATCGTGATGAATGTATCGCGGTACCGCACTCCCTATGAACTATGGGAAGAAAAAACCGGTATAGCTGAAAGAAAATTTATCACTAATAAGGCAATCGAAAAGGGCAACCGGTTAGAGCCTGTCATGTTTGAGTTTTTTAAAGCGCTGTACGGGGATCTCTACGAGGTAATCGACACAAA
>NZ_JAGHEW010000202.1 GCF_017889095.1 Thomasclavelia sp.
ACCGTATTTTTTACGTTCTTTAACACGTGCATCACGAGTAAGGAATCCAGCAGCTTTTAAAGTTGGTCTATAATCTTCACCAGCTTGTAATAATGCTCTTGAAATACCATGACGGATAGCTCCAGCTTGTCCTGAATATCCTCCACCATATACATTAACTCTTACATCAAATTGAGTAGTTGTATTAGTTAATTCTAATGGTTGATTAACAATCATTAATAATACATCTGATGGTAAATATTCTTTTGCTGGTTTATCGTTAATTGTAATATTTCCTGTACCAGGTGTTAAAATAACTCTTGCTACAGAAGATTTTCTACGTCCAGTTCCGCGATATTGTACATTTGCCATTGCTCTGTCTTACCTCCTTACCCTTTAATTTTTAATACTTCAGGATTTTGTGCTGCATGTGGATGTTCACTTCCAGCATAAACAAATAATTTCATCCCTTGTTTTCTACCTAATGTATTATGTGGTAACATACCTTTTACTGCTGCTTCAACCCAACCAGTTGGATTTTGTTCTTTGAATTGACGGGCAGTTTTAACTTTTAAACCACCTAGCCAACCTGAATGATGATAATATTTAACTGAATCTAATTTTTTACCAGTCATTACTACTTTATCAGCATTAACGATAATCACATAATCACCAGTATCTACATGTGGTGTGTAAGTTGGTTTATGTTTCCCTCTTAACACTTTTGCTACTTCTGATGCTAAACGACCTAAAGTTAAGTCAGTTGCATCAACTACATACCATTTTCTTTCGATTGTGGCTGCATTTGCCATAGTTGTTTGTCTCATTTTTTCTTCTCCTTTATCCTTACCGGGGACTTAGGTTCATAAGAACATTATTATTATAGACACATCAATATTCAATGTCAATTACTTTTGTAAATTATCTTATCATTTTTAACAATTTAATTTCTATCATTACAAATCTCTCATTTTTATTGATTATTTCAACTATTTTATCCCTTTTAATATCTAATCAAATACATAATATCTCACTTTAAAAAAAAACAGACCGTTATCTAACGATCCGTTTATTTAGCTAAAAAATCTAATGACAATTTCAATACTTCCTTAATATCATTGATCGTATCAAAATTATGATTGCCATTTTCAATTGTTACAAACTGCAGCTGCTTAGAAAATTTAGGAATATAAATTTTAGAAATCTCATAAGGGACCGTAGTATCCTTTTTACCATGAATAACCAACAATTCATTTTGATATTTATCTAAATCTTGATAAAAGTCACGAGCTAAAAGGTCATCAACGAAAGCCTGAGAAATTTCATAACCGCCATGATCATATAAACCTTCTTCATTGGCTTCAACTTTACCCGTCAAATAATCTAAAGCTGCTGGTAAGTTAAAGGCCGGTGCCCATAAAACCATCTTTTTAATTACATCAGGATATAATTTAGCTAATTCACTAGCGATGGCACCACCCATTGAATGACCTAAAAGATAGATTTCAGTACAGTTTTCCATCTTCATCGTTTCTTCTAAAATAATTCTTGCACATGAAAGTTCATCTTTAAAAGTCATATCTTTAAAATTCAAATCACTTTCACCACTGCCAAGAAAATCAAATCTAAACGTGGCAATTCCTTTGGCTTCCAACATTCTTGCTAGCTGGACATAAGAAAACTTAGTTCCCGTTTTTTGTCCAGTAAAACCATGAAAAATAATACAAACTGGATGTTTATCTACGTTAGGTTTATGAAAAAAACCGCGCATTGTTCCTTTAAATGTAGGAATTTCACAATAATGCTGCATTAAAAAATACCATGCGCTCTTTTAAAGCGCTTGATCCCATTGTTATCAAGATATTGTTTTGTAATAAAACGAACACTATCTTCGTTATAATCGCCACCAATTTGAACACATGTATCCATGATTTCACTTGTTAATGCTAACCAAATTTCATCACTAAAATCTTCTGTCGTAATCATTTCTTTAACAATTTTTAAACAATCATCAATATAATCATCTTTACTAATTTCTACAATTCCTTCCATTACTTTTCCTCCTTTACTAATTCTTTCATTACATAACCTGCTAACATCATTCCCGCCACTGGTGGGACAAAACTCATACTGCCAGGTGTTCTTCCTTCTATTTTTTGAGGTACTTCTGTTGAAAATAAAACGGGACATTTTTTAATTCGCCGTTTTTTTAATTCATGACGCATCACTCTAGCTAAAGGACAAACGGATGTTTTATAAATATCCGCAATTTGAAACTTTTCGGGTGCTAATTTATTACCTGTCCCCATTGATGAAATAATTTTAATATTTAATTGATTACATTTTTCAATCAATCCAATTTTAGCTTTGACAGTATCAATTGCATCAATTACATAATCACAGTCATTAAAAATATTTCCATCATCTTGATCAGGTAAATAAAACTGCTGATAAGTAGTAATGATGACATTAGGATTAATATCCAAACAACGTTTTTTAGCTACTTCCACTTTAGCTAATCCAATCGTTGAATGTAAAGCGTAAAGCTGACGATTTAAATTAGTAATATCAATAACATCATGATCGACTAATACTAAGTTTCCAACTCCGCCTCTAACTAGTGCTTCGACAACATAACTGCCAACTCCACCTAAACCAAAAACAGCAACTTTTTTTGTTTTTAACTGTTCGATCCAGTTAGAACCAGCCATTCTTTCTATTCGTGCAAACTGTTCCATATTTCACCTCGAAACTATTATAAACTAATCCGATCGTTTAATAAAGCAGTGTACTAATTTTTTGTAGTCCAAATTGGTCTAAAAGTGCATAGACCTCATTGGTCACCTCTATAATAAAACTAGGTGGTGATATGATGAGATATAAAAGAATCCGTGATTTACGTGAAGATAAAGATTTGACACAAAAACAATTAGCTGAATATTTAAATGTATCTCAAAGATCATATTCCCGATATGAACGTGGTGAACGGACCATTGATCCAGAAATACTATCTAAGATAGCTACTTTTCATGAAACAACCGTTGATTATTTAATCGAGCGAACTGATGATAAAACAGATTATAGTCAAAAGAAAAAGAAATCAAAACGTTGATTTCTTTTTTTATTCATAATCAGCTACATAACCACGCATATCTAATTCTAATTTAACTACTTGCCATTCTTTAATTAAATCACCAAGTTCTTCTTTAATGCGGACAACTCCCATTTTATCTTCACTACGAATCAATGCCATGATCGTTGGTCCCGCACCAGATAAATAGGCTCCTAAAATGGCTTCATCTTTTTCTAAGACTGCCATGATTTCATTATAACCTTTGATCAAATCACCGCGATAAGGCTGATGTAAACGATCTTTAAATCCTAACTTCAACCCATCATCATAACCATTGATTAGCGAAGCAACCATCAAAGCTAAATGCGAAACATTTTTAATCGCATCACTTCGTGGTAATACTTGTGGCAAAACTGAACGTGATTGCTCGGTTGATAGTGTAAATGGCGGGATCAAAGCTACAAAACGATAATCATGTTTAACGGGAATATTTAATGTCAATACATTATCTTCTTCCATGACCGAAACGGTTAAACCACCAAAAATAGCTGGGGCCACATTATCTGGATGTCCTTCAATGGCTGTCGCCAGTTCAAGAATCTCCTGACGGTCTTCGGCTTTATCCTGAAAAGCAAAAGCCCCAACGATTCCAGCTACAATACATGTCGAACTACTTCCAAGCCCTCTTGTATAAGGAACATCGCCACTACATTCAATTTTTAGCCCCTGATATGTTAAATCGCAAGCTTTAGCTCCCTGTTTAAACGCCTGATAAGTCAAATTATCTTCATTACAAAACTGTTCAGGACAGCCCGTTATTACTAATCCTTCATCAATTAATTCAAATGTAAAGGTATTAAATAAGGTTAAAGCAACCCCAGCAACGTCAAATCCCGGCCCTAAGTTAGCACTTGTTGCGGGTACTTTTACTTTTACTTTCATAAAATCCTCCTAGACTGCTTCAATTTCAGCTTTGATAAAATC
>NZ_JAGHEW010000203.1 GCF_017889095.1 Thomasclavelia sp.
AGTTACAGTCAGCCGCGTTTAGCCACTTCGCTACTCCTCCATCATGGTGCCGGCTAAAGGACTTGAACCCTCAACCTACTGATTACAAGTCAGTTGCTCTACCAATTGAGCTAAGCCGGCTTTATTTACTTTTTAAATGGTGGAGGTTAACGGGCTCGAACCGCTGACCCTCTGCTTGTAAGGCAGATGCTCTCCCAACTGAGCTAAACCTCCGTTTCCTTAGTGCTCATATATATTATCATTATCTAAATCATTAGTCAATAAAAAAATAATTTTTTTGATAAAAAAAGGTGATCATCGATCACCTTCCTATTAATAACCAGGTTTACCTAGTAATTTAAACATGTTTGCTTTATATACTTCAACACCAGGTTGATTGAATGGATTAACACCTAATAGATATACTGACATTGCACATGACATTTCGAAGAAGTAAACCATGTATCCAAATCCATAAGCATCCATTTTATCCATTGTAATTAAGATATTTGGAACATTACCAGTATTGACATGGGCATCAATTGTTCCTTGACATGCTTTTTTATTTACATAATCAACTGTTTTACCAGCTAAATAATTTAATCCATCTAAATTGTCAGGATCACTTGGAATTTCAAGATCACTAGCAGGTTCTTCAATTTGTAATACTGTTTCATAAAGAACTTTGCTACCTTCCTGGATAAATTGTCCAAGTGAATGTAAATCAGTAGAGAAAGTTGCGCTAGTAGGTAAAATACCTTTTCCTTCTTTACCTTCAGATTCACCATATAATTGTTTCCACCATTCAGCAACCATTGCAAGTTGTAATTCATAAGTTACAAACATTTCAGCAGGATATCCAGCTTTGTGTAAGATTTGACGAGCAACACCATAACGATAAGCATCATTTTGTTCAAGATCGCTTACACCATATTTATCCATCGCATCTTTAGCACCTTTCATCATGGCATCAACATCAATTCCAGCCATAGCGATAGGGAATAAACCAACTGGTGTTAAAACAGAATAACGTCCTCCAACATCATCAGGAATTACAAAAGTAGTATATCCTTCTTCAGTTGCTAGAGTTTTTAAAGCTCCTTTAGCTTTATCAGTAGTAGCTACGATTCTTTCACGAGCACCATCTTTACCGTATTTTTCTTCACACATTTCTTTAAAAATTCTAAATGCAATTGAAGTTTCTGTAGTTGTACCAGATTTTGAAATTACGTTGATAGCAAAATCTTTACCATCAAGATAATCAGCTACTTGTTTAATATAGTTTGATGAAAATGTATTTCCAACATAAATAATTTCAACTTTATTTTTAGGATATAATCCATTGATTGCTTCAATAGCTGCACGAGCACCTAAATAAGAACCACCAATTCCGCATACTAATAATACATCAGTTTTATCTTGTAAAGATGCAGCTTTTTCTTTAATTAACTCAACTTCAGCTTTATCATAATTTTCAGGAAGTTCAACCCATCCTAAAAAATCATTTCCAGCTCCAGTTTTGTTATGAATCATATCATGAATTTCGTTAACTTTTTCTTGATATGAACTTAAATCTTCACTTAATTTAGCTTTACTTAAATCTAATTTGATCATTCTAATTTTCCTCCGTGATTCCTTGTTTGATCCATAATTGCATTGCTGATGCTAATGGTTTAAAACCATTAGGGGTTTCAACGATTGAACGTCTAGGATTTTTATAGTAAACACGTTTATTGCGTCTACGATAACGATTATCAATGGCTTTTAAGCTTAGCCGGGCATGGTTGGTAGATTCATCAAAATCAATAACTTTGACTTTAATAGTTTGACCAACCTTAACAAAACTATTAATACTTTTTACAAATTTATCCGAAATCTCAGAGATATGAATTAATCCTGTAGAGTTATCAGGTAAATTGGCAAAAGCACCATAAGGCTGAATACCAGTGATTTTGACATCAATGATATCACCACGTTTTATTTTTTGGCTCATCTAATAATCACTCCTTACTAGCTTATTATAACATAAAATCGTTATTATAACATAAAATTGATAAAAATATTTCTTATTAAATAATTTTTTTAAAAATCTAATATTACAAAAAGTTATCAATAAGATTAATAATTTTATTTTTGGGTATGCTAACTACAAATAATCTAATTTTTAATCATTCTAAAATAGACTGGTTTAGATTTGGTGATTATATTTATTTAAAAAAATATTCTTTTATGTTACAATATGCATTAAAAAGAGGTGATAATAGTGAATACATTTGAAGAAGTAAAAAAAGTAATCAATAAATTAAGACCATATTTAAATCGTGATGGCGGGGATATTGAGTTTGTTGATTTTAAAGATGGAATTGTTTATGTAAAGATGCTAGGAGCATGTGTAGGCTGTTCATTATTAGATGAAACTTTAAAAGATGGTGTTGAACAAATTTTAATGGAAGAAGTGCCTGGTGTTTTAGAAGTAAGAACAGTAGATCAGCCAGAACTTTAAAAAATTGAGAAAAATTTGAGACAAAATAACCGTTTTTTTGTGTTAAAATATTAGTAGATATTAAATTGCTTGCATCTTGAAAGCAAATATATTATTATGTAGTTGTCATTTTTAGGAATATTATTATTTAATTTATACAAACTAAGTTAAGGTGATAATATGAATAATATTCGACAACAGAAAATGATTGCTAGTATTTTGTTAGATATTGGTCTTGACGATGATATCATTGAGGTGATAACATCATTAAGCAAAGAAGAAATAAAACAAATAAATAAAAAAGACTCTTATTAAGAACTACTAGATGAAGATCGATGATGTAGTGGCAACCCTATATTTAATTAGAAGGTGCCTGACTTAGCAAGGTTAAACTTGAACAATGAGAGAAGGCTTCCTAAAATACGTTTGCTTTCTCTTTAGGAAGCTTTTTTATTTGTCGAAAGGAGAAAGAAATGAAAGAAAAATTATTATTTACTTCAGAATCAGTATCAAAAGGACATCCAGATAAAGTTTGTGATCAAATTAGCGATGCAATTTTGGATGCTTGTTTAAAAGAAGATCCTAATTCACGGGTTGCCTGTGAGGTATTTGCAACTACGGATCTAATTGTTATTGGTGGTGAAATTACAACTTTAGCTAACGTTAATTATGAACAGGTTGCTAGGGATGTTTTAAAGGATATTGGTTATGATGAAAGTGAAAAAGGAATTGATTATCGTACTTGTAAAGTACAAGTGGTTTTAGATAGTCAGTCACCAGATATTGCTCTTGGAACCAATGAAGAAGTTGGTGGTGCTGGTGATCAAGGAATTATGTTTGGTTATGCCTGCAAAGAAACAGAAGGATATATGCCATTAGCTATTTCTTTGGCTCATCATCTAGTACGTTATGCTACTGAAAAAAAGAATAGTGGTGAATTTAAATCGGCTCGTCCTGATATGAAAGCTCAGGTCACAATTGATTATAGTAAAGCTAAACCGCAAATCGATACTATTTTAATGTCGATCCAGCATGATCCTGATTTTGATGAAGCAAGTTTTAAACAGTATATCAAAGAAAATATCATGGATGCAGTTGTTTCTAAATATGATTTAAATCACGATTTTAAAGTATTGATC
>NZ_JAGHEW010000204.1 GCF_017889095.1 Thomasclavelia sp.
GTAATAGATGTTTCTTTTTAAAATTATTTACGAGTGATAAAATATCTTTATTTTCATACAAACCAGTAAAACCAATTCTAATTATTTGCCGATATTCTTTTTTCAATTCCTCTTCAATTTTTTGATACTGCTTATATAACTGAAAACAATTTTGATAATAAAACTTTCCAGCTTCCGTAAGCTTTGGTCGATAATGACTACGATCAAATAAACTTACTTTTAATTCCGTTTCTAATAACTTAATATGTTGTGAAACTGCTGATTGGGATAAATATAATTTTTCAGCCGCTTTAGAAAAAGAGCCTTCTTCAACTACTGTAAAAAAATAAATAATCTTTTTATCAAACATATTATCCCTCCTTGTTGCAATATTATTTATATTCAATCAAAAACTAACCTAATACACATGTATCAAAAAACAAGTAAGTATTTAAATAAATTTATTCTTCTATAATCGTTGTTTCATAGTCAGTAATATGTTCCTCTTTAGCTAAATTATAATTTTCTTGTAATATGTATAAAAAATATATATTCACTAAAATAAATAATACCGTAATTATAGTAAATGCTTTAACTAAAATATTTCTAATTCTTAATTTTGAGATTAAATAATCCTCATTACAATTATCCAAATATGCAACAACCATATCCTTAGCTGTACCAAATTTTTCTACATAATCATCATATGTACTATCGGGATTATCAAAACTATATTCATCTAAGTTTTTATTGATTTTTTTTAAATATTCTTTCTCTTTTGAAGTTTTAATTGGTAATAATGTTTTTATATCTTTAAAATATTTATTTTTCGCATTTGTATCTTTCATAGTGCTTCTCCCACATTATCTTATTATATTATCAATACCCTTTATCATATTATCGTAATCACTAACCATTTCATTAAATTTTTCTATACCTGAAGGCTCAATATGGTAGTAAACTCTTAATTTTCTAGACACAACTTTATCGTAACTAGAAATGAATCCCTCGTCTAACAGTTTATATAAAATAGGATACATTGTCCCGTCTTTAATAACAATCAAGTCATTCGAATATTTTTTTATTAATTTAGTTATTTCATATCCATAACAATCCTGTTTTCTCAAAACACCTAATAACAACATTTCTAATTTAAATAAATTATTTTTATTTGCCATTTACATCATCCTTAACATTAAGTTAACTTAATTATAAATTATACTTCTAGAATAACAATAACTAGATTATCTATGTATAGTTGATTTTTAAATATAATATGTTATTATTTAAATATAGAAAGCGTTCTCTAAAATTTAAATATCATATTTTGCTTTATGTATTCGATTATCTGTATTTATACAAATTATTCCAATTATAATGGAGGAGATAAATGTGAATATAAAAAAATTAATCTATGCAATAATTTTTATTTTCATCATTTCATCCATGTATTTTAATCTTTCATATAGTGATGAAAAAATGATGCAATTATTTAATGAATATTTAATTGAAAATATTGATGATTATAAAGATTATAAAATGACTAGTTTTGGATTATATGATGGTCCAACTAATGGAAGGGGTTATGCTGCTTTTAATAAATATTTTCAAGCAGAATTTGTTCATAAAAAACATTCAACAATTAGATTTTACTTAAGTACTGATCGCTATAATATAATCAGTAATTATGATGATGCCAAAAACGAACTGCAATATATTCTTTATGCCATAGAAACATTTAATGAAAGCATTTGTAATGAAAAAATAATATTAAAGACAATGTCTTTTCCTTCATATCGACAGTATAGCGAACAAATAGCGACTAAAGATTTTGTTCAAGTAAATATGAATTTATTTTATCCAGAAATAGAAATCGATACAAAAAAGATTAGTTATGATGAATTAAAAGTAATTGATCAAGAAATCAATCAAATTTTTCCAAATGAAAGATATTATGTTTTAGAAGATATAGATGAAGATGCTGGTATCTATTCTACAAAACTTCAAATGTATCATAATTACGATGAAATATATGTTGAAGACTAAAAATAGAAATAGATGCAAAAAATATATTTTAATCTAAATTAATACGAATAAAAATAAACAATTATGAAATTTTTACAGCACAATAGATACTTTAATAGGAGTGATTTTAATAAAAATGGATAAATACAAAATTATAAAAATTTTATTTATCATAATCCAATGGATTATCAGCTTTTATTTAATTGATTTTTGCAAACTAAATATTTTAACTATATTTATAATTATTCTTCTTATTTATTGTGATTATATTATTTTATCCAAAGATTAAATTAATAAATTAAATTTGATAATACAGTATAAAGGAATAGCTAATTTATGATAGCTATTCCTTATATCTTTTAAAACTATTATTTATTATCTACTTGTTCATTTATTGCCTGTCGTTTTAAACTACGTCCTATTGTAAACCACATAGTAATATAACAAGCTCCACCACCAATAAAATTACTAATTGCTTCAGCGATAAATACACCATCAATACCAATAAACATTGGTAAAATAACTGTTAGTGGTGCTACAATGATAACTTTCCTAAAAATTGAAAAGAAAATAGCCTGTTTTGATTTCCCTAGTCCAATAGCAACAGCTTGTCCTGACATTTGAAATGACATCATGAAAAATCCAAAGAAATATAATCGTAAAGCACGAATACCATCAGCAATGATTTCTGAATTACTACTAAAGATTTGTATAAACAACTGAGGAAATAGTGTGATTGCTAGCCAGACTACTAGCATCATTGTTAAAGCTGCAATTGTAACAAATTTAATTCCTTGCAATACCCGCTCATATTTTTGAGCACCATAATTAAATCCCAAAACTGGCTGGCAAGCATTGGCAACTCCTTGACCAGGAAGTGAAGCCACTTCTCTAAGTGAATTTATTATCGTCATAATGGCAATATATAAGTCACCCCCATATTGCTGTAAGGTTGCATTACAAACAATTGAAACAATTGAATTAGTTATTGCCATCATAAAACCAGCCATACCTAAAGAAACAATTTTCATAATACGTTTATATTCTAATTTCAATCCACTTCTTTTTATTTTTAAAATTGTTTTTTTCCCAGTTAAAAACTGTAAAGTCCATAAAGCTGAAATAAACTGAGAAATAACGGTTGCTATTGCGGCTCCTTTAACTCCTAAATCCAAACCAAAAATAAAAATTGGATCTAAAATAATATTAGTCACTGCACCTAATAAGACAGTCATCATCCCAATTTTCGCAAAACCTTGGCTATTAATAAAACTATTCATTCCTAGTCCAATTAATACAAACAACGTACCCATTAAATAAATCGTCATATAATCACTAGCATATTTAATTGTATTTTCACTAGCACCAAATAACCATAATAAATCTTCTTTAAAAATAAAACCAATAATCATTAGTAAAATACTAAAAATAATCAGCATCACAAAAGAATTACCCATTATTTTTTCAGCTTCGTCATTATCACCACGTCCTCTGGCAATAGAACAAAGTGGTGCTCCTCCCATTCCAAATAAATTCGCAAAAGCACTAATAATTGAAATCAATGGCAAACATAATCCTAAACCACCCATAGCTAAAGTTGCTACATCAGGAATCCGCCCAATATAGATTCGATCAACAACGTTATACAAAACATTTATAAGTTGGGCAACAATCATTGGAATCGCTAGATTAATAATATGTTTGGAAACACTCCCAATAGAAAAATCATTTTCAACCTTACTCATCTTCTCACCTTCTTTTTATATTATAAAACCATATCTATAAATTTTCTAATATTTTTACTATCTAATGACAAATATCAATTTTTTTAAATAAAAAAAGTAATTTTTAATTTCCAGGAGTAAATGTTAATAGGAGGTATTTTTATGACAGAAAATATGATTAAAAAAGAAGATGTAATGAAAGCCTATGACAAAGCTATTGAAAAAGTAACTGA
>NZ_JAGHEW010000205.1 GCF_017889095.1 Thomasclavelia sp.
ACCAAATCCTCTAATCTCATAATCCACCTCTTTTCATATTATAACAATTATTGTAAGGTTTTGTCTAAAAGAAAAATGATATCTAATAAGACAATCTTATTTATCTTTGATAAAACGGGAATTATTTTTACTAATTTTTTTTGTTCATAATTAAAAATCACATCCAACGATGTGATTTTTAGTTTTATTTATATTCAATTAAAGGAGAGTTATTTATATGAACATTTTCGTTAGTATGATAATTTAAAATTTCATGTCCACCAGTTTCTACTACTACTAACATTGTAATATCATTAATACCTTTAGAAACTAGTCCATCTTTATCAAATGAAATTAATAATTCACCAGTTTCAACTTGATCATTTACAGCTACATGAACATCGAAACCTTCTCCGCTTAGATTTACTGTATCTAAGCCAACATGAATTAATAATTCCATACCATCTTCGGTTTCAATTCCTAGTGCATGTTTAGTATTATCCATGATCATTGAAATCTTACCGTTACATGGTGCGTAAATTTTTCCTTCATCAGGAATTACAGCAATTCCATCACCCATCATTTTAGTTGAAAAGACTTCATCAGGTACTTCTTCAATGGCTACGCTTTTACCGTTAGCCATTGAATAGATTACCTTATTTTCTTTTGTCTTTTTCTTGAATAAATTAAACATCTTACTTTAATTCAGGCCAGAAGTCTTTGTTTGCTTCAATTAAATCATCTAAGATTAATTTAGCAACTCTAGCACTAGGTACTGTTTTTGATAAAGTGATTGCTTTCCATAATTTTTGATAGCTTCCAGTGATCCAAGCATCAACTACTAATTTTTCAACTGAAACTTGTTGTTCCATCATACCTTTTTGGAATTGTGGAATTGATCCTTGGCAAATTCTTTCATATCCGTTGCTTCCAACGATACAAGGAATTTCAACCATTGCTGTACGATCAAAGTTTTCAATTGCACCTTCATTTGGAACGATTAATAACATTCTTTCTTTAGTGTTTTTAGCGATAGCACAAGCTAAGTCAACGATATATTCAGCATGAGCATCTGGTTCAAATCCACAATCTACTGCTGTACCTTTGTCAATGATATCCTGGCAAGCTTGGAATACATGTTTTTCACGATGTTCCATAACTTCATTAGCACGAGTATGATTTGGATCAGTATGTTCTACTACATAATCAGGATATAAGTAGTATTTTAAATAAGTATTTGGAATAGTATCTGGATCTAGAGCATAAACATCTTTAGCTTTAGCAAATGTTTCAATCCAGCTTGGTTCTACGTGTTGAGTACCAGTAATAGCATCAGCAAATCCATTTGCAGCTACGTGTTTTTTGATTTCAGGCATTAAATCGTTACCATCTTTGTCTTCAATTTTATGCCACCAACCAAAGTGGTTTAATCCATAGTATCCAACTGATAATTCTTTACGAGATTTTAATCCGATCATTGCAGCCATTTTTTCTTCAAGATCAACTGGCATATCACAGATATTTAAGATTTTTGAATTAGGACGTAATCTTCTAGTTGCTTCAGCTACGATAGCTGCTGGGTTTGAATAGTTTAACATCCATGCATTTGGTGAATATTTTTCCATGTAATCTAAGATTTCAATTACTCCACCGATAGAACGCATACCATAAGCAATTCCACCAGGACCGCAAGTTTCTTGTCCAACTACGTTATATTTCATTGGGATTTTTTCATCTTTTTCACGCATTGCATATAATCCAACACGGATATGGCACATTACGAAATCAACATCTGTAAATGCTTTTTCTGGATCTGTAGTATAATCAAATTCAATTTCTGGTGCTCTTTCTTTTAACACGATTTGACAAGCTTTTGCAACTGGTTCTTGACGACTTGCAAGATTGTCATAGAATTTAATTTTTCTAATTGGGAAACGATCCATGTGATCTAATAACAATAATACGATACCTGGAGTAAATGTACTTCCTCCACCTGCAATAACAACTGAATATTTCTTTTCCATTTTTCTTTTCTCCTCTTTCTTATATATATTACATTAATCTAAGCGTTGCCGTTAAACAAAGAACTGCTAGGGCGACTACCATAAAGCTTCCGCCACCATAAGTGAACAAGCTTTTGGCACTAAAAGTCTTGATAGTCTTGATGACTTTAAGATCATAAGCTTTTACTGTTTGATAGAAGACAAAGGCAATCATCATAAAATATAAACTATTTAAAGTAATTGCTTCACCGATCAATAGTAACACAAAGTTTAGACAGGCAAATTTGATTTCTCCTTCTTTTAATTTCTTTTGCGCAATATTTAATAAATATGCCACATAAGGATTGATCATCGCTAATAAGAACATTACCGCTACACTTGGCTCACTAGCTAGCACTTCTGGTAAAGTAATTTGTCTACTTGATGCCAGCAATGATACATATAAATAAGCAATAAATGGTGTTGCTAGTAAGAATCCTTTTGCGATTGTATAATACCGATCTAATTTTTTCTCTCTTTGTTTACTTATTTTTCTCTTTGCCATGCAAGACTACCCCTTTCTATTTCTTTATTTTAATAACGCTTCAAAATCTTCTCTTACTTGTGGTACTTTTAATCCAACGATAACTTGGATATTTGTTTTAGTTGCTTTTAAACCATGAGTACCAATTGATTTAAAGTAACTGTCTGATTGAACTAATTTTTCATCTTTAACGTTAACTCTTAAACGTGTTGCACAGTTTGTTACATCAACGATATTATCTGCGCCACCTAATCCTTCAAGAATCTTTTGGGCTAAGCTTAATTTTTCAGCTTTTCCACCAGCTTGTTTTTCACGATATTCAGCTTTGCTGTGGAACTTGATTTCTTCTTCATCGTCTTCACGACCTGGTGTTTTGAAATCAAATTTTAAGATTAAGAATCTAAATACAACGAAATAAATTCCAGTAAATACTAAACCTACAACTAATAATGTTAAATATGTTTGCCAATGTGCAGCCATTAATGGAATATAGTTAAGAGCTGACATTTCGATCAAACCACCTGATAATACCCCAACAACACCTAAAGCGTTAGCCACTGTCGCTAAAGTTGCTGCTAAGATAGCATGTACTACGAATAATGCTGGAGCGATGAACAAGAATGTAAATTCGATTGGTTCAGTAACCCCACAGAAAATTGCTGTTAAAGTAATTGGAATTAATAAACCAGCAATTTGTTTTTTCTTAGAATCTTTAGCAGTTACATAGAATGCAAGTGCAATACCTGGACATCCAAATACTTTTGATAGCCCTGTAAGTGTTGGCCATGCCCATGGTGCTAATGATTTTAATGATTCGCTTGAAGCTGCTAATTCTGGTAAAGCAGTTGCCCAAGCTGAGTAAACCCCACCATTTATGATTGCTGAATCGTAGAAGAATGGGAAATACAATAAATGGTGTAATCCAAATGGAATTAAAATTCTTTCCATGAAAATGAAGATCCAAACTCCAATTGCTCCCGCATCGGCAATAAATGTTTGGAATGAACGCATTCCATCTTGTACCATTGGCCAAATCCATGCTGATAAAAATGCCACTGGTAATAAAGCAAAGAACCCGATAATTACAACAAATGATGAACCACTAAATGTTCCTAACCATTCAGGTAATTCTGTATCAAAGAATTTGTTGTGTAAGTAAACAACGATACAAGCGATCAATAAAGCTCCGATCATCCCCATATCTAGTGTTTTAATACTAGCGATCATTGTAAGACCACTTGATCCTCCAGTTTCTAAACTGAAGTCTACTCCAAAAGTACCACCCCATTGACTTAAAATAGTACTTAAGAAATATTGGAATGTTAGATAAAGAACTAACGCTTCCATACAGCATCTAGCTTGCTGTTTTTTAGCTAGACCGATAGGTAAACCAACAACGAATAGAAGTGGTAATTGGTTGAATACTGTCCAGCCACCTTGTAAGATGACATTCCAGAACTGATACCATAAACCATCTGTGCTTGCTAGCGACCCCATGATTGCTTCAGTTGTAAACAATGTTCCAATCCCGATTACTATCCCGGCAAAGGCGAATAATAATACCGGAGTAAACATTGCGCCACCAAAACGTTGAATTTTTTGTAACATCTTTTTACCTCCCTTTTCTCTTGACACATGTATCATATCAAATTGTAAGCGGTTATTAAATAGTTTGACACCACTTAGGGACAAGGGTGATATCTTAATTATTTGTCACATCAAACGTGATTTTTCACATCGGCTAAACCCCTTGATTTTACTAGGTTTTTTAAAAAAAGTAATATCTTTTAAAAGATTTAATATAATAAAATGAGGTGATAAATTTGTGCGGTTATCTATGTATGTATAATTATAATCAAGACTTAACTAGCCAAGTGACAAAATTTAAACAGATGTTAGAATTATTGCGATATCGTGGTCCTGATGATTTTAATATCATCTCTAGTAAACATACCTTACTAGGCCATTGTCGTTTATCGATCATTGATTTAAACGGTGGTAAACAGCCTTTTAAATACACTTACAACGACATTGAATATACAATTGTTTATAATGGTGAAATCTACAATATGCATGAGTTAAAAGAACAATTGATCAATGAAGGTTTTATGTTTACTAGTCAAAGTGACAGTGAAGTTTTGCTAGCTAGTTTTATTGCTTATGGTCCCCGCTGTTTAAACTTATTAGATGGTATTTTTTCTTTTGTAATTAGTTACCAAAACAAAATCTTTGCTGCTAGAGATCAATTAGGAGTCAAACCCCTATATTACTATCATCATCATGATTTATTTATTTTTAGCAGTGAAATAAAATGTATCTTGATGTATTTAGGTAAATGTGTTGTTGATCAAACTGGTATCCAAGAATTATTAGGCTTAGGACCGAGTGTTTCCCCTGGTAATACTATTTACCAGGATATTTATAGTTTACGCCCTGGACACTATTTAACGGCTTTTAACAGCTATTTAGAAATCGAACGTTACTGGTCACTTCAAAGAAACTGCCATCATCGCAGCTATGAAGAAACGGTTTATGATATTCGCTGTTTAGTTAATCATAGTATTCGAAAACAGCTTTTAAGTGATGTTCCAATTTCTTGTATGCTTTCAGGTGGTCTGGATTCTTCAATCATTACCGGTGTTGCCAGTCAATATGTATCGAATCTAGCTACTTATAGCGTTGATTATCAAGATCAGGAAAAATACTTTGTTCCTTATGAATACCAGACAACTCGTGACGATCATTATATCAAGGAAATGATCGATAAGTATCAAACTAAACATCAAACGATTACTTTAAGCCAAAAAGATCTCGTCATGGGCTTAAAAACAGCCATGATTGCTCGGGATATGCCTGGGATGGCCGATATTGATTCCAGCTTTTTACTTTTTTCTAAAGAAATCTCCGCTAATCATAAAGTTGTTTTATCAGGTGAATGTGCTGATGAAATCTTTGGTGGTTATCCGTGGTTCTATCGTGAAGAACTATTTACAATTGACGGTTTCCCTTGGATGCGTGAATTTGATCAGCGGATCGCACTATTTTCCGATGAAATCCATGCATTGGATATTAAACGATATGTTCTTGATAAATATCGCCAAACACTAAATGAAATCGATTATCATGATTATAGTTTTGAAGATAGTAATAAACGAAAGATGATCTATTTAAATATGGAATGGTTCATGCAAACATTATTAACTCGCTCTGACAGTCAAACCATGCACAGTTCCATCGAACTAAGAGTTCCTTTCGCTAATAAAGATCTCATCTCTTATTTATATAACGTTCCCTGGGCTTATCTATATCACAACAATATCGAAAAAGGATTATTACGAGATGCTTTTAAAGACTTTTTACCAGAAGATATTTATAAGCGAAAAAAGAACCCTTATCCTAAGACCCATTCACCTGTCTATCGTGATTTAATTTGTGAATTATTAAAAGAATCATTAAATGATCCTACTAACATTTTATTACGGTTATTTAATTACGATAAACTAATTGATCTAATTAATACTGGTGGAACATCATTTAAATATCCCTGGTTTGGTCAATTAATGACCGGTCCACAGCTACTTGCATATTTATATCAAATCTATTTATGGGGACGGATTTATCAAGTAGAATTAAAAATATAAAAGCTTTCAATCGAAAGCTTTTTATTTCAGTTCTATTTTTAATTTTCCATCAGCCAATTTAATCTCTTGAATATATTCATTCACAACTTTAATTTGTCCCTCTTTAACCTCTAAATAAGGATTATCTTTGACCAGCTCTGCTAATACCTTACGTAAATCAAGATTAATAAAACCATATTTGATCAATCCATCAAAATCAATAATAATATCATTTTCAACTCTTACTCTCGCTACACCCGTCAATTTAGTTTCAATATTATAATAATTTAAATTCGCATTAATATGAAGATAATCATCGATCTTAATTTTAATATCATAAAGATTAATATCTTTATAATCAAAAAAATGTGGATATAGATTTAAACAAAACTTTTCTAATTCTTCTTGATATATAATCATTTTATCACCTGATACATTATATGTCGAAGCAGCTAAAATATTGCTTAAAAAAGGGACAAAATAAATTTTGTCCACCAGGGTGATGATGCGTTTTATATGCAATTCGCCCTTTTTACTACTATAATTATATCAGGAGATGACTTTATGATTGATTTATCCGTTCCTTCTGATA
>NZ_JAGHEW010000206.1 GCF_017889095.1 Thomasclavelia sp.
AATAAAATCAAGACAATTGCTACTACGATCTTGGCAACAATAATCGAAATTCGCCCATTATTTAAAGTAGCAATATTTTTAATATAACCACTGCTATATTCATTACAAATAAAAATTGATAAATAAATTCCTAAAAACAACAATCCAAATGAATAACCAAAAGTAGTTACAAATGAATTAAGTGATTTAACGATCGTATCAATAGTAATATACAAACCTTCTTCCCTTCCACCATTAGTAGCATCAAATACAGTTCCATTCTGACTAGAATTTTGCATAAAAATTATTGCTACAAACAAACTTAAAAAAGCAACTAACGTTATCCAAAAACTTTTACTTTTTAACATCCTTACAATATCACTTTTTACAATATTAATCATAACGTTCATCCCCTTTAATCTTAGCTAAAAAATAAGATTCCAAATCTTGTTTTTGATAATAAATTTGAAATACCGGTAAATGATTTAAAGCTAATACCTCACTAACTTTAATACTTTCAATATCATCATAAATCCTAATTTCATTATCTTCTAAAACAATGTAATCTTTTAAATGTAACTGTTGATCAAGAACTGGAAGAGTGGCATCAACATCAGCTACTTTTAAAGAAAGATAATTTCGACATTTTTCATCTAATTGTTTAGCACTGATTTCTTCAATTAACTTGCCACTACGAATAATTCCATAGCGAGTTGCTACTTTTGATAATTCACCTAAAATATGACTACTAATAATAATTGTCATTTTTTTAGTTTCATTTAAGTATTGAATCACTTCCCGAATTTCTCGAATTCCTTCAGGATCTAAACCATTAATTGGTTCATCTAAAATCAATAAATCAGGATTACCTAGTAAAGCCATAGCAATTCCTAATCGCTGCTTCATTCCTAAAGAAAACTTTTTTACTGGTTTTTTACTACGATAGTCAAGTTTTACTAAACTTAATAAATCTTGAATTTTCTTTTTATCATAAACACCCATGGCAATTGCTTTAATTTCCATATTATTGTAAGCTGAAAGATTAGGATACAAACCAGGATTTTCAATCAAAGAACCAATTCGTCTTGGTAAAAAACTATTTTTGGTTTCACCAAACAATTTAATTTCACCAGAGCTAGGAAAAATAAGCCCGGTAATCATTTTCAAAGTCGTTGACTTCCCAGCTCCATTACTGCCAATGAAACCATAAATATCCCCTTGATGAATCTTCATATTAACATGGGATACTACTTGAGTATTTTTGTATGTTTTACATAAATCGTATGTTTCTAAAATAACTTCACTCATTTTACTTACCTCCTACATTTATTAGTATAAGGGATAAAGTTTTAGAAATTGATAAGCAATTATCAAGAAAGTATAAAGAATAAACTATCTATTTTAATTACCATTTACTCTATCTTATCTTATTTTTAAACAAAAGAAAAACCACAGTTTATGTGGTTAGATATAATAAATTAACATCTCATCTTTTTAATTAGTTAAAACTCAATTTTTTCATAGCAATTTCTAAGTTTTTATCATTCTTCAATCATATCATCAATTTCTTCAACACTTGATTTTATCAGCTATTTGAAAGATTATTTGTTATTTTACTGATTCATAGCATTACCTTAACTTATTTATATCACATTACTTAAACAAGTTTTATCTATTATTACTTTTTTGACTTATTCATGATCTTATAGAATCCATTTTCAATAGTTTTTCAACTTTACATAATAAAAAAGTTGAATTAAATTATTCAGCCATTTTGAATCCAATGCCCCATACCGTTTTAATATACTTTTCGTCACTATAGCGACTAAGTTTTTTACGAATGTTACTAATATGCGTATTAATGGTTTTATCATCATCATAAAAAGTATCATTCCAGGCATATTCATAGATTTCTTGTTTGGTAAAGACACGTTTTGTATTTTTCATCAACAACTCTAAAATTAAATATTCATGTTTAGTTAGTGATAAGGAATGTCCATCTACCTTACCATCATAACAGGAACTTTGTAAGATCAGGTTTTTATATATCAGATTTCCTGTTGGTTTATTTCTTTTTCTAAGCTGTACTTGAATACGTGCTAACAATTCTTCTAATTCAAACGGTTTACATAAATAATCATCAGCCCCTAATCCTAAAACACCAACTTTACTATCTAAAGAATCTTTGGCAGTTAATACAATAACAGGAATATTCGAACTTTCTCTAATTTTACTTAACAGTTTTTCCCCATCTAATCCCGGTAACATCAAATCCAGAATAATTAGATCATAGTGATCTTGATTGAATAACAGTAATCCTTCAGTTCCCGAAAACGCCGAAGTGCATTGATAATTATTATTTGTAAGATATTTAACAATCATCTCATTAATATCATTATTATCTTCAATAACTAAAATCTTCATCATCGTCACATCCTTTATAGGATATTATAACATCTAATTAAATAAATACTATAAAAAGATACCGTTATAAAACAGTATCTCTATTCACTCTTTAATTCCCAGCCATTCATGATATTACGACAGTGATATAAAATAAGTAAACTAGTTAATAGATTCATTATTAAACTAATATAACTGCTAACCATCATCAACGTAGCACTATCACTTCTAGTTATTACCATAAATAAGATAATACTGCTTGGTAAAGAACTCATAAACATGATTGCTATACGCATCAAAGTTTCTAAAAACTTTCGAGAACGGCTTCTAAAAATTTTAAGTGACCAGATTGTTCCACTAATAAAAATACTTGTATATCCTAAAATAGTTGCAAAGTACATTAAGATAACAGTAATACTTTCCTGATTGTAAAGACCTACAAATAAAAAAGCAAAGAAAGCATAAACGAATATTTTGATAAAAGTAGGGGTAACTACGGCTAATAATTTGTAAAATGGTTTTTCGGGAATTAAGTAAATTTGATAATTATTCATATCCTGTGCTAATTCAGATTGTTCAATAGCACTAAAAGCCCAGATAATTACCCAGTAAATAAACAAACTAAAATCGCTTTGTAAAAAAATCGTAAAACCAATATAAATTGCTAACGTGAGGATATCGTTTTTATTTACTAAATCATTTCCTTTACGCATTATTAACAAGTTTTTAGATAAGATGGCTAGTGCTCCTGGTTTAAATTTACCAGTTATTTTGGTTTTAACTTTACCTTGTCTTATTGCTTTTTGATCACCTTTACGAATTGCTTTTAATACCTTAGAATAAGCAAGCCCATCTTCTAAAGCCTGCTGATAAAAATCACCACGGTAATTGATAAATCCCAAATACAGAAGTAATGTTGTAAGTGACATTAACGATATTGCTACTAAAACCATGATGAAATTATTTTCAATTAAAGCAATTAATGCTAATTTGATCCAGCCAAACATGGGAATTACATAAAATAATTCTGATTGGACAAAATTAAATAATAAGTTTTCATAATTACCTGTTTGTAAATAAACAGCTAATAAAATAACTGCGATAAATAAAACGATAAGCAAAGGAATGATCTTAGCATATTTACGGTATTTTTTATCACCTATTGATAAAACATATAAATAATTATCTAAAATCATAAAACAGAAAAAGGTTATTAGAGTTATAAATAATAGTAAAAGTAAAAATGATAAAGTAATTTTAATCACGATTGATGCATACATGATGATCATTAACATAATTAAAGTAAACTGAAAGGCTTCTCCGATCATTTTAAATGATAAATATGTCATTATCTGCCATTTAGAAAATGGTGCTGTAAATAAGTAGAAAGCATCTTCACCATCCAATAATGCTTTACGCGAATTAATTAATAACATAAATACCAGCAAAATAACTATTCCAATATAGCCTAAAATAATTAAATGCAATAATTCATTATTATCCATCGCTGGTGATAAATTAGTAAGCATTGAAGTTAATCCCATTATATAAATTAAAAACAAGAACATATAACTAATTCCAACCGCTTTACTAGCAAATAAATATCGAAACGTTCCCTTTCGTTTAAGACACCATAATTTAAATAAAGGTTTCATCTTACTCACCATCCGTTGCTTCAAAGAAATATTCTTTTAAACTTTCATTATCTAGACTGTTTCTCTCTACACGTTCAACAATTTTTCCTTTATTCATGATATAAGCCTCATCATAAATATCATCAATAATATCAATAATATGAGTACTAATTAAAATAGCACAGCCAGCTTCTTTTAACTGTTTAAATATTTGTAAGACCATTTCAATACTGGCTGGGTCTAAACCAACCATCGGTTCATCTACTAATAGTGCTTTAGGCTGGATCATCAAAGCTAAAATCAAACTTAATTTTTGATTCATTCCTTTAGATAACTCTTTAGCTAATCTTTTTTTCTTAT
>NZ_JAGHEW010000021.1 GCF_017889095.1 Thomasclavelia sp.
AAGATCCTTGATTTCGAACGAGCAATGGAATTAAGAGATATTATCTTGGAGTTACAAGGTGAAAAATAAGTTTGTTTTTAATCCTTTAGTAAACCAAATCTTTCAGGCTATAGATAATCAAGGTGGTAATGTTTTTCTAGTCGGTGGGATCGTTCGTGATATGAAAATATATAATCATGTTGATTATCATGATGTTGATGTTGAAGTATACGGTTTAGAAAAAGATGAACTGGAACAGTTATTAAAACAATTCGGTCATGTTAATCTAGTCGGAAAATCATTTGGGATTTTCAAATTGGCCGAATTACCTAATTATGATTTTGCTATGCCGCGAATTGAACATAAAATTGGTAATGGACATCAGGATTTTGAAATCGAAGTGAATAAAAATCTTGATTTAAAAACAGCTGCGTCACGGCGTGACTTTACTATTAATGCTTTAATGTATGAAGTTAAAACGGGTAAGATCTATGATTTCTATCATGGTTTAGATGATCTTAAAAAAAGAACACTACGAATGGTTAATCAAAATACTTTTAAAGAAGATCCATTAAGAGTTTTACGGGCAGCGCAGTTTGCTTCGCGCTTTGACTTTTATATCGAACCCCAAACGAAATTAATGTGTAAACAAATGGTTAAAGTTCATTCGTTAGAAAATCTTAGCGTAGAAAGAATCTATGAGGAATATAATAAGTTATTACTAAGTAATCATCCATCAATGGGATTAAAGTTTTTAAAAGAAATTAATGCTTTATGGCCATGTTTAGAGATTCTTTCAAAAACGATGCAGCGTTTGGACTTTCATCCTGAAGGAGATGTTTGGACCCATACGTTATTAGTAACCGATTTAGCTGCATTATGTAAAGATAAAACATCTAATCCGCTCGCCTTTATGTGGAGTGCTTTATTACATGATATTGGAAAACCGGAAGTTACCACTCCTGAAGGTCGAGCACCAGGTCATAACGAATCAGGAGTAAGAATCTTTGAGCAGCAGGTAGCTAAGTATCTGCCGGATAAAAAAATCCGTCGTTATGTTAAGACAATGATCTTCTATCACATGCATTTAATGAACATGGTTCGTAACGGTGCTCGTGATTATGGATATTTTCGGATTTTAAAAGGAATTAATGGAATAGTTCCCGTAGATGACTTAATTTTATTGACGAAATGTGATAAACTAGGTAGATATAAAGATGAACATGAAAATATTAATCGATTTGATTATGTGATGATAGAAAAAATGGCTCGATTAGGTAAAGAAGCATTGCCACCTGTAATTAATGGTAATGATTTAAAAGAGTTACAAATTGAACAGTCAGCTAAATATAAAGAGATATTAGATTGGGCTTATGATCAACAATTACGTGGTCATGATCGTAAGGCTATTTTGAAGATGTTAAAAG
This sequence comes from Thomasclavelia sp., assembly GCF_017889095.1. Classification (GTDB taxonomy): domain Bacteria; phylum Bacillota_I; class Bacilli_A; order Erysipelotrichales; family Coprobacillaceae; genus Thomasclavelia. The sequence goes on from NZ_JAGHEW010000021.1 coordinate 1,407, forward strand.
GTAGGTAAAATATGGAGCATGATAAACTGGTCATTAAAGGGGCTAGAGAAAATAATTTAAAAAATATAGATATAGAGATTCCTAAAAATAAATTAGTAATTATGACGGGATTATCGGGTTCAGGAAAAACTTCACTGGCCTTTGATACAATATATGCTGAAGGACAACGTCGCTACGTTGAATCGTTAAGTGCTTATGCTAGACAGTTTTTAGGAAATATGGAAAAACCCGATGTGGATAGTATTGAAGGTCTTTCACCGGCAATCGCAATTGATCAAAAAACAACCTCAAATAATCCTCGTTCAACCGTGGGAACAGTAACCGAAATATTTGATTATCTAAGATTATTATATGCCAGAGTTGGTAAAGCTTATTGTCCTAATCATGGGATTGTAATTGAATCACAAACGATTAAACAGATGGCCGATACAATTGATACTTATCCTGATGGTGCTAAACTACAGGTATTAGCTCGGGTAGTTAAGAATCGTAAGGGAACTTTTAAAGATTTATTTGAAGATTTATTAAAAGATGGCTATATTCGGGTTCAGGTTGATGGCGAAGTTAGAATGCTTGATGAAGAAATTCAGTTAGATAAAAACAAAAAGCATAATATTGATGTTGTAATCGATCGAATTGTAAAAAAAGAAGGGTATCGTAGTCGGTTAATTGATTCTTTAGAAGTTGGGTTGAAATTGACAGGTGGCGAAGTAATTGTTGCTAATATTAGCGAAGAAACAGAGGCTTTATTTTCACAACATTTAGCTTGTCCTGAATGTGGTTTTAGTGTTCCTAAATTGGAACCACGCTTATTTTCATTTAATAATCCTTTAGGGGCTTGTCCTGATTGTCGTGGGTTAGGAATTAAAAATGAAGTTGATGATGATTTATTGATTCCTGATTGGAATTTAAGTATTAATCAAGGCGGGATTCGTTATTTTAAAACTTCAGTAGGAACTGAACGAATTGAATGGCAACGTTTTTTAGTACTTTGTCGTCATTATCATATAGATTTAGATAAACCGTTGAAAGATTTTACTAAAAAGGAACTGAAGATCATTTTAGATGGTTCTGATGAACCAATTTCGTATGAAATTGTTTCTAGCAGCGGGAATGTTTCGAAAACCAATCGACCAATCGAAGGGGTTAAAAAGCTAATCGCAAGAAGATATGAAGAAACGACTTCATCATGGTCAAAAGAATGGTATGCTTCATTTATGGCCGAACATACCTGTCCAACTTGTAAAGGAAGACGTTTAAATGATCAAGTATTAAGTGTTCGTGTTGGTGGTTTAAATATTAGTGAATTTACGGATATGTCAATTGAAAAAGCATTAACTTTTATTGATGAATTAAAATTGACAGAATTTGAATTAAAAATCGCTAATTTAGTTTTAAAAGAAATCAAAGATCGTTTAACATTCTTAAATGATGTTGGCCTTGGCTATTTAACCTTATCACGTAAAGCCGGTGGTTTATCTGGTGGTGAAGCCCAAAGAATTCGTTTGGCGACACAAATCGGTTCTCGGTTAACTGGTGTTTTATATGTTTTAGATGAACCGTCAATTGGTTTACATCAACGTGATAATGATAAGCTCATTGCCACATTGCAAAACATTCGTGATCTTGGTAATAGTGTTATTGTCGTTGAACACGACGAAGATACAATGCGAGCTAGTGATTTCATTGTCGATATTGGCCCTGGTGCTGGAGTTCATGGGGGAAAAGTGATTGTTTCAGGAACTCCACAAGAAATCATGGATTGTAAAGAATCAATTACGGGACAGTATTTATCAGGACGCTTAAAAATTCCCGTACCGAAAACAAGACGTAAAGGTAATGGTAACTTTATTCAAATTAAAGGGGCCAGGGAAAATAACTTAAAAAATATCAATGTTAAATTCCCGCTAGGAACAATGACCGTTGTTACTGGAGTATCTGGTAGTGGTAAAAGTACCTTGGTTAATGAAATCATGGGTAAAGCCATGATGGCAAGAATTTATCATTCTAAAGAAAAACCTGGTAAACATAAAGATATTTTAGGGTTAGAAAATATTGATAAAGTAATTGAAGTAAGTCAAGATCCAATTGGAAGAACGCCGCGTTCTAATCCAGTTACTTATACTGGTGTATTTGATGATATTCGGGGGTTATTTGCCCAAACTAATGAAGCTAAAATGCGTGGTTATGATAAAGGACGGTTTAGTTTCAATGTCAAAGGTGGACGTTGTGAAGCTTGTCAGGGAGATGGCTTAAAACGAATTTCGATGCATTTTTTACCAGATGTTTATGTTCCTTGTGAACAATGTGGTGGTAAACGTTACAATGAAGAAACACTACAAGTTACATATAAAGATAAAAACATTTATGATGTTTTAGAAATGACAGTTGAAGATGCCGTTTCTTTCTTTGGTAATTTACCAAAAATAAAAAATAAGATGCAAACTCTAGAAGATGTTGGGCTAGGGTATATCAAATTAGGACAAAGCGCTACTACTTTATCTGGTGGGGAAGCTCAACGGGTCAAATTAGCTAGTGAATTACAGAAAAAAGCAACTGGAAAGACAGTTTATATTTTAGATGAACCGACAACAGGATTACATAGTAATGATGTTGCTAAGTTGATTGAAGTGTTGCAACGGATTGTGGATCAGGGAGATACAGTAATTATTATTGAACATAATTTAGATGTGATCAAAGTTGCTGATTATATTATTGATCTAGGACCTGAAGGCGGTGACGGTGGTGGAACTGTAGTTGTTTCCGGAACCCCAGAGAAAGTTGCTAAATGCGAAAATAGTTATACTGGAATGTTTTTGAAGAAAATATTATAGGGAGGATACCATCATGCCAAAATCAATTACAGTAGGTGAATTATTAAATAGTGATCATTATGTTCAAGTAACTGGTGATGAAAAATCTTTAGAACGGCCAATTTTTGTTGCGGAAATTAATCGACCAGGATTTGAATTGGCAGGCTTTTTTAAGCACAGTGATTTTCGGCGGATCATCATTTTTGGTGATAAAGAATCAGCATTTATCAATGAGATGTCTGATGAAAGACAACGGGAAATCTTTCCGTTTTTAGTAAATGATGAAGTACCTTGTATTATTGTAGCTAAAGGGAATGAATGTCCAGAAATTTTAATTGAAATTGCTCGTAAAAAAAATTTCCCAATCTTTGTAACGGAATCGGCTACGGGACGAGTATCAATTGAGTTAACTAATATTCTTGATGAAGTTCTAGCTCCAGAAACATTGATGCATGGTGTCTTCTTAAATATTTATGGTAAAGGTGTCATCATTAAAGGTGACAGCGGGATTGGTAAATCCGAAATTGCTTTAGAGTTAATTAAAAGAGGACATTTATTAGTAGCTGATGATGCTATTGAATTATATCATTTAGGACAAAGCATTGTCGGTAAAGCTCCTGAGGTTTTAAGTAATTTATTGGAAATTAGAGGAATTGGGGTAATTGATGTTTCTAAAATGTTTGGAATTAGCTCAATTTTAGATAAAGATGAAGTTAACTTAGTAATTCAGTTAGATCGTTGGGTTCCTTCAAGAGAATACACTCGTGTTGGGGTTGAAGAAAATGATGCTACTGAAGAAATTCTAGGTGTTAAGATTCCTAAAGTAGTCGTTCCTGTATCTAGTGGACGAAGTATGTCAGTAATTATTGAAGCAGCAGTTATGAACATGCGTTTAAGAGAATATGGGGTTGATTCAAGTAAAGAATTTGTCGATCGAATCTTAAAAAATATTGATAAAAATAAGAGGTAAACAATGAGTTTTTTTCCAAATAGTAAAACATTTATCCAAATAGGTTCGCTTTCAATTGCCTGGTATGCCATTTGTATTCTTACAGGTGCAGTTATTGCTTATTTATTGGGTAGATATAATTTTAAAAAGATTGGTTACGATCCAGAAGTGTTATCCGATTATTTCTTTGGGGTTTTATTTACTGGGATCATTGGTGCCCGGTTATGGTATGTAATCTTTATGTGGAATGAATTATATGCCAAGAATCCTTTAGAAATAATCATGTTTAGACATGGCGGTTTAGCGATCCAGGGCGGTTTGATTACTGGAGTTATCTTTAGTTTGTGGTATTTTAAACGTCATCAAATTGATTACATGGTAGCTGGTGATGCCATTATGCCTGGAGTTTTGATTGCTCAGGCTTTTGGCCGCTGGGGTAATTTCTTTAATCAGGAAGCTTTTGGTGGACCAGTTAGTTTAGATTTTCTACAATCTTTGCATTTACCTAATTTTATCATTGACGGAATGCATATTAACGGTGTTTATTACCATCCAACATTTTTATATGAATCACTTGCAAATATTGTTGGCTTTTTATTGATTTTCTTTTTAATCAAAAAAATCCAAACTAAACAAGGAGAACAGTTCTTTGCTTATTTCATCTGGTATGGAATAACTCGTTATTTTATCGAAGGAATGCGTACAGATAGCTTATATGTAATGGGCTTTAAAACCGCTCAGCTTGTTTCAATTGTCTTTTTGATAGTAGGTATTGCTGGATATATTTATGTTAAGAAAAAAGGAAATCCGGCTATTAAGCCGATTGAACTTAAAGGTTGAAATTAACATTTCAATCTTTTTTTTATTGTTTCTGTAAATTTTTTTCAAAAAAATGCCTCTATATCAATAAAAATTAAGATCTTTTTATCAAAACCAGAAAAAAAGATGTTTTCAAAAAATAAATAACTATAATAAAAAGCAAGATAGATGCAATCAGATAAAAAATATTTGGAGGTGATTAGTAATGATGGATGAGTTTTTAAGAGATATTCATACCGAGATTTTCTATTACTGGGTCTTAAGTCAGAAACGAGATTTTTATCGCTGTAAACAAGATAAGCATAATTGTCAAAATATTATTATTGAAGCTGAAAATAGTCAGGGAATCATAACATTTAATAAATTTAATATTATTGAACTTACAGTTACTAATAAAGCAAAACAAAAAACAGAATTTTATTTACATTTTCAAATGAAAAATCTACATCATGCCAAGATGTTATTTGAAGAAATGATCGAAACGATCAAGAAAATCTCAAATACACCGACAACCAAAATTTTACTTTGCTGTTCTGGTGGACTAACAACCGGTTTTTTTGCTCAAAAAATAAATGAAACAGCTAAGTTATTAGATTTAGATATTGAAGCTAATGCTACTCGATATCTTGATGTTTATGAAAAAGGGATTGATTATGATTTTATTTTACTGGCACCACAGATTTCTTATTTATGTGCTAATATTCAAAAAGTATTAAAAAACCAACAAGTAATCAAGATCCCGCCACGTGTTTTTGCCAAGTACGATGTATTAAAAATAATCAATTTAGTTAAAGATCTAAGTAATAAGTTACCACAATATAGTAAAAGCAGTAATCGTCTGTTGATTAAAAGGGATATTCAGTTAAAATCAATGATTCTTTGTTTATCGGTATATAAAAATAGTGGTAAGGTTTATATTGATTATCGAATCTATGATCAAAATAAAAAAAGTATTTATGAAAATGAAATAATTAAGCAGACAATTGCAATTGAAGATGTTTTTGATGTTTTAGATATTGTTTTGGCAACTTATCCCGATATTAAAACGATTGCCCTGTCAATGCCAGGAATCGTTAATGCCGGAAAGGTAAGCAGTACTTTTGTTGCTAATGCCAATAATCGTGATTTGCAAAAAGAACTAAAAGAAACATACCAGCGAGATTTTATTTTAGCTAATGATATTAATGCTGCAGCAATTGGTTATTATGCGGTCCAGGAACGGTATAATTCATTTTGTTTTTTATTCCAGCCAATTGGTTTAGATGCTGGGCTAGGAACAGTAATTAATGGTGAGTTAGTCCAGGGAAATTATCATTTAGCTGGAGAAGTAAAGTTTTTACCAATGCAGTTATCTGATGATAAAGCTAATCTAAATAAAACACCAGAGGGTATTGTTGAACTGGTAAGTAAGATGTTAATTACGATCTCTAGTATTATTGCCCCTAAAGTATTTATTATTTATAGTGATATGGTTGATGATGTAAATGTAATTAAAAATAATATTAAAGATTTTTTTGCAAATGAAGTTGAAGATTTTAATATAGAAATTTACAAAGTTGAACATTTACAAGAATATATTTTAGCGGGGTTAATGTTATTATGTGCTAAATAAAGATAAGAGCAATCTTATCTTTTTTGTTTAGTTTCAGTTTAGAATGTTTGATATAATATTAATGTTAGAGTAGAAAGGGGGCAGCCCAAAAGGCAAGTTAAATGTTTCATATTTTAGTAGTTGATGATGATATAAATACTAGACGTTTGATCAAAGCTGTTTTAGAAGTAGAAAATTACCAGGTATCTACCGCTAAAGATGGGCAGATGGCTTTAGATATTATGGAACGGGAATATATAGATTTAGTAGTTTTGGATATCATGATGCCCGGAATGGATGGCTATGAATTTACAAAACTATTGCGTGAAAGTAAAAATGATCTGCCGATTTTGATGGTTTCGGCAAAACAGCTAACAAGTGATCGAAAAAAAGGGTTTATTGTTGGAATTGATGATTATCTTACCAAACCGTTTGATGAAGAAGAATTATTGCTTAGAATTAAAGCGTTATTAAGACGATCTAAGATTGCAAGTGAAAGAAAGATCGTAATTGGTGATGTGACATTGGATTATGATAGCTTAACAGTAAGTCGCCAAG
>NZ_JAGHEW010000207.1 GCF_017889095.1 Thomasclavelia sp.
TGATTTCTTTTCTTCTTTTAAGAAGACTATCATATCTTTCAAGCTGGGCTAAACCGATGCTGGCCATGATATCGGTCATATTGCATTTGTAGGCTGGTGCAATGATATCATATTCCCATGCTCCTAACTTTGTTTTAGCTAAAGCATCTTTTGACTGACCGTGTAAAGAAAGTAACTGATACTGTTTATAAATTTCTTCATTATCAATACCTTTGATATCTTTCCACACAACTGCACCACCTTCTGCAGTAGTAAGATTTTTAACAGCATGAAAACTAAAAGAAGTGAAGTCGGCCACTTCACCACACATCTGATTATTTCTAACGGCACCAAAGCCATGAGCTGCATCAGCTAAAATAATAATTCTGCCAAAAGCTTTTTGCAGATCATTATTAGCCTTAAATAAATGCTTTTTACTTTCAATAGCTTCATAAATTTTATCATAGTCACACATGATTCCTGCAATATCAACCGGCATGATCACTTTGGTTTTATCAGTAATTTTACTTGTTAACTGATCATAATCCATTTCATAGCTGTCCTTTTTTACATCAACTAATACCGGTGTCGCTCCAACATGTAAGATAACACTACATGTTGCAGTGTAGGTATAAGCTGAAGTAATTACTTCATCACCGTAACCAACACCTAATAGCTTTAAGGTCATTTCCATACAGGCTGTTGCACTATTTAAACAGACAGCTTTTAAAGTATGACAGTATTTAGCTATTTTTCTTTCAAATTCTTTAGTTTTAGGACCAGTAGTGATCCATCCTGATTTTAAAGCATTAATAACTTCATTCATTTCATTTTCACTCATATCCGGTGGTGAAAATGAAATATTTCTTTTTTGCATATTCTCCATAACAGTTCTCCTTGTTTAATGTAACAAAAAAAGAATATAGTTCCCCCTACCCCAAGTAAGTTAACTATATTCCAAACCTGATTAGAGGCGGATATGCCTGCTCTCTAATTAGTTCTTGCTTGTAATGTTTAATCCAACTTTTATATAGCGTTCCATAAAAATTAAATCTAAATAAGCATATTGATTGCGTTTATCTACTTTTACAATGCGATTTTCAAATTTTTTTAGTGGACCATTAGTAATAATTGCTTTACCGTTTTCCAATCTGGCTGTTGACATTTCAACGATATTGCTTTGATTCAATAGTGTTTCCAACATCCAAATTTCTTCTTTTCGTAAAGCTGAAACCCCATCGTTTTTTAATTGTTTTATCATCTTATTTTGTTTTTGCATTATTTCAGTTAAAAGAATATTAAATTCTGACTGTTCTAATCTACTTTTAATAAAAATATAACCAGGAAACATTGGCTTGATTAAATGCTCTTTGGTCTTACGATGATAAAACTCCTGATAAGGGATAAAGGCTTCAATGTCTTGATATTTATTTAGTTCTAAAACCAGCTGTTTAGCTTTATAGCTAATAGTATATAAAACATACCAGTTCAAGTTTTACTCACTACTTCTAAAGCAACACGAATTGGCTGTCCTAAAAAATTTGTTTTTAATGTTGCGATGCGATGATGACGATCAATTTTAATAACTAAATCTTCTAATCCTTTTAACGGTCCTTGATCAACGATCAATTTAGAATCAACAATATTGCCAATGGAATGGCGAATAATTGACTCATTATCAAACAGTTGTTCAAAAATTGCTTGTTCACCCCTATTTAAAGCTGTAGTGTTATCGTATTGTAATAAAGAAACGCTTCCTTTTAATGAATTAAAAAATCCATTATATTGAAAAATGAACTCTTTTTTATCCAAATGACTTTTAATTAAAACATAATTTGGATATAATTTTCTTACAACGTAGTTTTTAATACTTTTAACGTTGTACCATTTTTCCATCTTTGGGATGAATGCTAGACAATTTTCTTGACGATTAAAAAAATCGACCAGATTATCAATGTAATCATTGTCAACATACGCAATATACCAGTACATTGTAATTCCTCTTTCCTAAATTGATAAGTCGTAGATTACTGCAATCTACGACTTACTATTTAGGAATTTTATTAATTTGTTCTTTTTTGTATTCAAGTGATGGATGGACATATAAATTTAATGTCGTTGTCACACTAGAATGACCCAACAATTCACTAACTGTTTTGACATCAATTCCATATTTAATACAGTTAGTTGCAAAAGTATGTCTTAAACAATGAAAATTCATCTTTAATTTTAATAATTCACAAAGATTTTTAAAATTCCGCTGAATATTTCTTGGCTCTGGGATGTCTAGACTATTAGATAAAAGATAAAACGCTGAATTTGTTTTATCAATATCATACAATTTTCGATAATCATTAATATACTCAACCAGAAAATCAGTTAAAACAACAACTCTTTTAGAAGCTTGTGTTTTTGGTTCAAAAACCATCTTTTTAGTCTTGCTTGATTTATCATTGCTTTTAATTCTTTGAACTGTTCTTAAAACAAAGATCAAGCTATTATCAATGTCAACATCTTCCCATTTTAAGCCGCATATTTCCCCTAATCTTAAACCAGTATACAAACTAATATAGATTGCTAGAGTAGTTTGATTAATATTTGACTTGCAATATTTAGTTAATTCCTCTTTGTCTTGCTTAGATAATACTTTAATTTGTTTTTTACTATCATTTACTTTTAAATACCATAAATTGACATGTTTTAAATTATATTTTTCTTCACCATATTCAAGAATATTCTTTAAGATAAAGGTAATTGATTTTAGCGTACTAGCTGATAATTCCTTATCGTTTTTCAATGATTCAAATAAGTCTAAATGAACCATTTCATCACATTCTTGTAGACAAATATCTTGATAAAAGTCAATTAAATATAACTCAATAATATTATTATACTTAATATATGTAGAGTACTTTATGGATATTTTTTTTAATTCTAACCATTCTTTTGATAACTGTGAAAATTTTATTTCTTTTGACATATTTTCCCCTTCTTTCATATCATTAAAGTAAAAATTCTAATTCTATATCAAACTTAAAAACTGTTTATTAAAAAAATAATCCTAAAAATAATTTTTCTCTTTTAATTTGAAGACAAATATGTTATATTTTGTGTCGTAGATTGCAGTAATCTACGACATTTTTTTAGAAAAAAAAGATATCATTTAGCAAAAATACTAAATGATATCTTGTTTTTTTATTTTACCACTAATAAATCTAAATTAGGTATAAAGAAATCTTAAGTTAGATTTCAAAATTAAAATCAATATACTTATTATTAACATAATACTGTTTTTTATCATGATTTTCGACAATACTGTGGGTATAGCCCGTTAAAATCAAAATATACAGCTCATTAATTGCTAAAAAATGTCCAGTAATATCTTGAGCACCACAAAACAATTTTACTCGGTCAATCATCTTTTCGCCTCCTATTTAAGCTTTACCTAATTTTTACTATCTATACGCCAAAAGAAAAAAGATGACCGGGTCCGGGTCATCTTAAATAAAATCCTCATAATCACGATTTAACCACCATCTTTTAATTATTACGTGAATCTTCGCTAAATCCATATCTAAAATTTTTCCAATTTCTTTTTTAAATTGAACTTCATTTAAATTAGTTTCGACAATAAAAGAATCTTTTTCCTTTTTAAACTCTGCCAGTTTAACCAAGCGCTCATCGCTTGTTAGATCAACATAATATCCATCATCAAAAGTAACGATTAAAACATAATATTTAGGACGATGTGAGCGTTTTTTTAAATAAACAAACAATAAAATCAATAGTATTATTGCTACGATAATACCAACTATTAAATATCTTTTCATTTCCAATCCTCCATATCATTTTTAAATCAGTTATTGGTAACATTATATCACAAATATCTTCAAGGAACTATTTTATTAGTCAAGATTTATAAAACTATTTTTACTTAAAATCTTGAAAAAATTGGCTATAATAGGTACAATACATTTACTTATATATGTAAAGGGGAATTGTCATGAAAGCATTTTCAAAAATGAGTAAAGATGAACTAAAATTAATCAAAAGTGATTTACAAAAACAATATGATGAATTCAAAGATCAAGGTCTTAATCTTGATATGTCAAGAGGAAAGCCTTCTAGTGAACAATTAGATTTATCAATGGAATTATTAAATTGTCATGAATATTTAAAAGATGGTGTTGATTGCCGTAATTATGGCGGTTTAGAAGGATTAAACGCTTTAAGAGAGTTTTTCGCTAAACTACTAGAAGTAGATACTAAAAATGTTGTTATTGGCGGTACTTCAAGTTTAACATTAATGTTTGATTATTTGTCACAAGCCATGTTATCAGGTGTACTGAAAAACACACCATGGTCAAAATTAGATCATGTTAAGTTTTTATGTCCTGCACCGGGATATGACCGTCATTTTGCTTTTTTAGAATATTTTGGAATTGAAATGATTACTGTTCCAATGAACGATGAAGGGCCTGATTTAAATGTTATTCAAAAATATATCCAGGATGAACAGGTAAAAGGAATGTTCTGTGTCCCTAAATATTCAAATCCAACGGGAATTACTTATAGTGATGCTACTGTTAAAGGCTTAGCTGCTTTAAAACCAGCTGCTAAAGATTTTAGAATTATTTATGATAATGCTTATAGTGTTCATGATCTAACTGTACCAGGCGATAAGCTGTTAAATATTTTTGATGAATTGCCTAAACATAATAATGAAGATCTAGTAATCATGGTAGCTTCTACTTCAAAAATTACTTTTGCTGGTTCTGGGGTATCATGCATCGTTGCTAGTGATAATAATATTGCGGATATTAAAAAGCGTTTAAATGTTCAATCAATCTCTCAAGATAAAATGAATCAATTAAGACATTTAGCTTTCCTTAAAGATATTGATCATTTAAAAGCCCACATGCAAAAACATGCTGCAATTTTAAAACCTAAATTTGATTGTGTTTTAAATGAATTAGAAACTGAATTAGCTGGTAAAGAAATTGCAACTTGGTCATCACCTAATGGCGGTTACTTTATTAGTGTTGATGTCATGCCTGGATGTGCTAAAAGAGTTGGTCAATTATGTAAGGAAGCTGGGGTTACACTTACAACGATTGGAGCGACTTTCCCATACGGTAAAGATCCTCAAGATACCAATATTCGTATTGCCCCATCATATCCAAGTGTTGATGAACTATCAAAAGCTGCTAAATTATTAACAATTTCTATTCAGTTAGCAGCGATTGAAAAAATATGTGAAATTTAAAAAAATGACCTTTGGCTAAACAAAGGTCATTCATTTTTTTTATTGTGTCGATAAGCTACAAAATCATCAAAAAACATTCTAATTACACAAATCATCGGTACCCCTAAGAACATTCCAAAAAAGCCAAATAAGCTACCAAAGACAGTAATTGAAGTAATGATCCAAAATGGTGAAATCCCTACTGTATCCCCTAAAATATGTGGTCCTAAGAACAATCCATCGAACTGTTGTAAAATAAAGATAAACACTCCGGTAGCTAAACCCGTCATCAAACCTTCAATCAAAAAAACAACGATCGTTACCGGAACCCCACCGATAAAAGGTCCAAAATAAGGAATAATGTTAGTAATGAATACTACAAAAGCTAATAGTGGGAAAAATGGCAGATCCATTAACCCAAATCCAACCAAAGCAATTAAACCAATGATTACTGAATCAATAAATTTTCCATAAATAAATTCACCAAAAATACGATGTGATTTATAAGCGTATTCATGAATTAATGCTAATTTATTTTCATCAATAAAACATAGCATTAAGCGATCAAAAATACTTAATAGTTTTTTGGTTTCAATCAAAATATACGGACAGAAAATCAATCCCATCAAAATAGTCAATAATGTACTTCCGGTTTTTCCAGCTAAAGCAATCATTTCTAAATAATCATTTACCGAAAGACTTTTGATTGCTCCGCCAACTTTATTAGCGCCCATAATGATAAATTCTCTAATTTTTTCATCTTTGAAGGTTTCATTAATCGTTTTATCAAAATTAGAAACGTATGTATCGATATTATTGATTAATTCAATGGCATATCCCATAAAAGTAGGAATCAACCAGTTTAAAACAACAATTAATAATAATATCAATCCCAAAAAAACTATCATTACGCTAATGACCCGCTGGTGTTTAACAAGAAAATTATTACTACTTTGATTAAATAACTTAGTCAGTTTCTTTACTATTGGTTCTAAAAAATAAGCTAGTGCACCACCTATTAACACAGGATAAAATGCTTTCAAAATAAATGAAAACCACGATGGATCAAAAACTTTATAGATTACGATTAATATCAGCCCTAATATCAACAAACCGCTATACTGTTTAAACTTAAATTTCTGCATTAATCCTTCTCCTTAAATAATTATCTTTATTATAGCATATCTTTGCCTAGATTTGTGCTGTTTATTCCATTTATCCAAAAGTTCTTGAATATAGTCAA
>NZ_JAGHEW010000208.1 GCF_017889095.1 Thomasclavelia sp.
AATACGCTTTTACTGAAAAACAAGCTGAAGCTATTGTTATGTTACAATTATATCGTTTAACTAATACCGATATTGTTACTTTAGAAAATGAAAATGATCAGTTAGACAAGCAGATTGCTTATTTAAAAAGTATCTTAGAAAGTGAAACAGTATTACATAAAGTAATCATCAATCGTTTAAGTATGATCAAGAAAAAATATCCAATGCCTCGTCTTTCGATTATTCGTGAACAGGTTCAAGATATTAAAATTGATGAACAGGCCATGATCTTATCTGAAGATACTAATGTATCGATTACTAAAGATGGTTATATTAAACGAATTAGTAATCGTTCCTTAAAAGCTAGTGAAGGAACACCATTTGGAAAAAAAGAAAATGATTATCTGGTTGCTTTACATCAGGCAAATACTTTAGATCATCTATTATTATTTACGGATGCTGGAAATTATTTATTTGTACCTGTCTATAAAATTGATGAATTTAAATGGAAAGATATTGGTAAACATGTAAGTTATTTAATTAAACTTAATTCAAATGAAAAGATTATTGCATCAATTCTAGTAAAGGATTTTAATTTACCATTATATGTTTTAATCGCAACTAAAAATGGTCAGATTAAACGGACTAATTTAATTGATTTTAAAGTATCGCGTTATAGTAAGCCGTTAAAATGTATTAATCTAAAAGGTGATGATCAAGTTATTGGGGTTGAATTAACTGATAATAACCAAGGTATTGTTCTAACAAGTAAAGCTGGTTATGGGCTTTTATATTCGGAACAGGAAGTTTCGATTGTGGGAATCAAAGCTGCTGGCGTTAAAGCGGGTAATTTGAAAAATGATCAGTTAATCAGTTTAAATATTTTTGATCCTTTAACTAATTGTTCATTAATGTTAATTAGTGAAGATGGCGGTATCAAAAGAATTAAGATCAGTGATATTAGTCCATCTAGTCGAACGAAAAAAGGAGTTTTATTATACAAAAATCCGAAATCAAAAATTATTTATGTCAAAGATGCTAAAATAATTGATAATAGCCAGACTTTTAAAATTACTCTAAATGATCAAACTAGTTATGAATATAAAGCAACTGATTTTAATTATGCCAATTTACTTTCTAAACCAGCATCACGTTGGAAATTAACTAAAATACAAATGATCGATAATGTCTATGTTAATAAAGCATTATCAACTGATAATTATCACTTAGATAGAAAAACTGTCATTGATCCTAAAATCTTTGCTGAGCCTAAAGAACATACACTTTTAGATGAAATAGAAAATGATAAACCAAAGCTAGAAAAATATGAAAAGATTACTCTGGCAGATATTTTAAATGAAGATGAAGATTTTTAAAACCGTAATTTAATCGTTACGGTTTTTCTTTCATATATTCACGTAATAATTTAATTAAGGCTCTTTTTTCTAATCGAGATACGTAAGAACGCGAAATATTTAATTTTTTTGCAATATCTTTTTGTGTATATTTTTTAGTATTATTTAAACCATAGCGCATGATCAAAGTATCTTTTTCCCGGTCATCAAGAACATTAAAATAAGTTGTAAATTTGTCTAACGTATCATTGCGATCAACAATATCAATAAATTCTTCTTGTTTAGCTGGAATAATATCCCCTAAAACAATTTCACTGCCATCTTTATCGATACCAATTGCTTCATTTAATGAAACATCTAAACTGGTTTTTTTGTTAGTTCGTAAATGCATCAAGATCTCATTTTCGATACAGCGGGATGCATAAGTGGCTAATTTAGTTTTATGATTTTGTTTATAACTGTCAATTGCTTTAATTAAGCCAATAGTACCGATTGATATTAAATCCTCAGGCAGATCCTTACTATTTTCATATTTTTTAGCAATATGAGCTACTAGCCTTAAATTACGTTCAATCAAAATATTTCTAGCTTCATTGTCACCGTTAAAAAAACGCTCTAAATATTTCTTTTCTTCTTTTGTGGATAATGGCAGTTCAAAGGATTTGGATTTAATAAAAGATACAAAAAAACCACTCGTTAATAATGATAATAATGTTGAAAACATTAAATTCACCTCTTTTACATTCTACGAAAAAAAACCATATTTATGACAAAATCAAACAAAATCAAAGCGATATTTTTACTACTAATACTTTAAAATTATTTTAAAATAAGGTACAATGTTGATGTTTGAAAAGGAGAATATATGGAAGAAATAATTAGATGTTATGGCTGTGGTGCTATTATTCAAAGTGAGGATGAAAAGAAAATTGGTTTTGTTCCTAAAAATGTTTTAGATAAAGAGGTAATTTTATGTCAACGCTGTTTTAGGTTACAAAACTATCATCAGTTACAAAAAAGTAATTTAACTAATGATGATTTTTTAAAGATCCTCCAAACAATTGGAAACCACAATTGTTTAGTTGTCTATATTGTTGACTTATTTGATTATAATGGTAGTATTATCAATGGTTTAATGCGACATTTAAATAATAATGATATTTTGGTCGTTGGTAATAAACGCGATGTATTGCCAAAATCACTTAAAGACATGAAAATTGAACATTGGCTTCGACGTCAATTAAAAGATTCTGGAATTAAACCTGTAGATGTAATTTTATCAAGCGCTAAGAAAAATTATAACTTAGATTTATTAATTGATAAAATTGAATATTATCGTAAAAATCGCAATGTTTATGTTGTTGGAGTGACTAACGTTGGTAAATCTTCATTGATCAATGCTTTATTAAAACATTATAGTCAAAGTGATAATTTAATTACTACTAGTGAGTTTCCAGGAACAACATTGGATTTAATTGAGATTCCATTAGATGATGATAGTTATTTATATGATTCACCAGGAATTATTAATGATTATCAGATTGCTCATTTACTTAAAGATGAGGATTTAAAAATAATTGTTCCTAAAAGTGAGTTGAATCCCGGAATTTATCAATTAAATAGCGATCAAACTTTATATTTTGGCGCTCTAGCAAGAATGGATTATGTTAAGGGGGATAAAACATCATTTACCTGTTTCTTCCCAAAACCTTTAAAAATAAACCGTACTAAAACAGTTAATGCTGATGGTTTATATAATCGTCATTTAACTTTAACACCAGAAATTGAAACAATCAAAGATATTAATGAAATGACGATTCATTTATTTAAATTACCAAACTATAAAGTTGATCTAGTAATTTCAGGACTAGGATTTATTAGTGTTAAATGTCCTAAAGCCAATATTAAGATTTATGCGCCTAAAGGCGTTGGCGTATTTATTCGGGAATCGTTGATTTAGAAAGGAAAAAAAGATGTTAACTGGAAAAGAGAAAAGATATTTAAGAGGAATTGGGCATAATTTAAATGCCATCTTTCAAATTGGTAAAGAAGGAGTTCATCAAAGTCAGGTTGAAGGAATTGATGCTGCTTTAGAAGCCCATGAATTAATTAAAATTAAAATTTTAGAATCTTGTATGCAATCAAAAAATGAAATTGCCATTGAATTAAGTATGAGAACAAAAGCGGATGTAGTCCAGATTTTAGGACGTACTATTTTATTATATCGTCCTAGTGAAAAAGAAATCTATCATTTGCCAAAATGAAAATAGGTATTTTTGGTGGCAGTTTTGATCCGATTCATCGTTCTCATGTTCGGGTAATTGAAGAGTCAATCAGACAGTTAGATTTAGATAAGATTTTAGTTGTTCCTACTGCTAATAATCCTTGGAAAGATTCGGCGGGAGCAACTAAAACGCAGCGTTTAAAGATGCTTGATATTGCTTTAAAACGTTATGCCAAGGTAGAAATATGCCGTTATGAAATTGATCAGGATAATTTAGAAAAAAACTATACGATCGATACATTAAAACATTTTAAAAAAGTCTATCCTGATGATAATCTATATTTTATTATGGGAATGGATCAGGCTAGTTTATTTCATAAATGGCGTAAAGCTGATGAAATAAGCAAACTGGTTCAATTAGTGGTATTTGATCGGATTGGTTATCAAACTAATGATAATTTAAAGAAATACCATTTTATTAAACTTGATTTAATTGCCAGTGATGATGCCAGCAATGATATTCGTAATGGAAAATTACATGCGTTGGCTCCAGAGGTATTAAAATATATTGTTAGTAATGGAATTTATTTAGAAACGATCATCAAAACTAAAATGTCTAAAAAACGCTATCGTCACACTGTTTCGATGGCTCATCTAGCCAAGAAGTTTGCTAAGAAAAATGATGTTGATCCCACTAAAGCTTATGTTGCCGGGATGCTTCATGATATTGCTAAAGAAATGGATCATGATCAGGCTTTAAAAATCATGCAGGAACATTATCCGGCTTATCTTGATAAACCTGTACCAGTATGGCATCAATGGTTATCAGAATATGTAGCTAAAGAAGAATATTTAGTCGAAGATCAAGAAATTTTACAGGCAATTAGACATCACACAACGGCATCAACGATGATGTCAAAATTAGATATGTGTATTTATACTGCTGATAAATATGATCCAAGCCGGGACTATGATTCTTCAAAGGAAATAAAATTATGTAAAAAAGATATTGAAGCTGGGTTTAAAGCTTGTTTACAAGATTTTTATGATTTTTCTAAGAAAAAAGGTCGTTCTATCGATCAAAGTTTTTTTGATGTTTATAAAGTATATGTAAAAGGAGATATTAATGAATAAATTAGAAGTTATTGTTAAAGCATTGGATGATAAATTAGGTAAAGATATTGTCGCAATAGATATGGAAATGGCAAGTTACATGTATGACACATTTGTAATTTGTTCAGCTGATAATGAACGATTAATGAGTGCTCTTCAAGATAGTGTTGAAGAAAAATGTTTTGAACATGGTTTTGAAGCCAAAAATATTGAGGGACGTCGTAATAGCAAATGGTTATTAATGGATTATGGTGATATCGTTGTTCATATTTTTGATAAAGACGAACGAGATTTATATAATTTAGAAAAATTATGGGCCGATATGCCTAGAATTGATATTTCGGAGTACTTAAGCTAATGTCATACGAGAATTTCGCATATTATTATGATAGTTTGATGGATGATCAGTTTTACGAAGATTATTATAACTTTATCAATGAGCATGCCAGCTTTGATAGTGTTTTAGAACTAGGCTGTGGAACTGGTGAAATTGCGATTAAACTGGCTAAAGACAATAAATATGTTCTAGCTACTGATTTATCAAAAGATATGTTAGAAGTGGCTAGATTAAAAGCAATGGATAATGATGTTGATTTACTTTTAGGACGCATTGATATGACTGATTTTGAAACTAATCAGCCAGTTGATCTGGTTTTATGTTTATGTGATTCAATTAATTATTTATTAAAAAAAGATGATGTCTTAAAAACTTTTACTAATGTTTATCAGGCTTTGAAAAATAATGGTACTTTTATTTTTGATGTAAACAGTTTATATAAAACAGATCAGGTTTTAGTTGATTATTTTGAAGAAGCA
This sequence comes from Thomasclavelia sp., assembly GCF_017889095.1. GTDB lineage: Bacteria > Bacillota_I > Bacilli_A > Erysipelotrichales > Coprobacillaceae > Thomasclavelia. The sequence continues at coordinate 5,488 of NZ_JAGHEW010000208.1, forward strand.
AATGATGATGATTTTTATTTTAAGTGGGCTGTAACAAATAAAGCGCCAGGTAGAATAGAACATTATGTCGAAATCATTGACAAAGAAAATAATGATCATGTTAAGGAAATTCATCATCAACAAACTTATGATCTAAATACCTATATAAATTTATTAAAACAGGCCGGATTTGAAAATATTGAATATTATGGCGAATTTGAACCATACAATGATGAATCACAACGAATTATTTTTGTCTGTTACAAAAAGGAGGGTAAATAAATGATCGGTATTATTGGGGCAATGGAAGAAGAAGTTGCAGCAATTAAAGAATATATGGATATTGTGGCAACTAAAAAGATTTTAGATTGTACTTTTTATCAAGGGATGATCGATAAACAAGAAGTAGTTTTGCTCCAGGGTGGAATAGGTAAAGTAAATGCTGCTATCTGTACTACTTTATTGCTGACAAATTATCAAATTGATTATGTAATTAATATTGGTTCAGCAGGCGGTTTATCTTTAGATCAGGAAGTAGGGGATATTATTGTTTCTAGTGAAGTTTGCCAGCATGATTTTGATATTACCGCTTTTAAAAATCGAGTGCTTGGTGAAGTTCCTGGATTGCCGCCACGAATTAAAGCTAATGAAAAATTAGTTATAAAAGCTAAAAATATTTTAAATCAAATGAATCAGCCAAGTGAAGTTGGCTTAATTGTATCTGGTGATCAGTTTATCGCAAGTGAAGAGTTAGTTTTAAAAATTAAGAATAATTTTAAAGATGCTAAATGTGCGGAAATGGAAGCAGCGGCGGTTGGTCAAACTTGTTATAAATTTGATGTTCCGTTCATTATTACGCGTTCATTAAGCGATGTATTTGGTAAAGGTGATTCATCGATCCAATTTGATGAATATTTAGCTAAAGCAGCTAAGGCTTCTTGTCAGTTTTGTCTAGCTTTGATCAAGGAGTCTTTCTAAATGAAAAATATTGAATTATTGGCACCAGCAGGCAGCTATGAAGCATTAGTAGCTGCTATTGAAAATGGTGCCGATGCCATATATTTAGGCGGTAATGAATTTAGCGCTCGTGCTTTTGCAACTAATTTTGATCGTAAAGAATTAGAAAAAGCAGTTAATTATAGCCATTTGCGTAATGTTAAAATATATGTAACAGTCAACACTTTATATAGCGATGATCAATTTTTGCAATTACATGATTATTTAGTTTTTTTAGCGAAAATCAATGTTGATGCTTTGATCATCCAGGATATGGGATTATTAAATTATGTTTTAGAGCATTTCCCTAATTTTGAAATTCATCTTTCTACCCAGGCAAGTATTCATGATTTACCAGGGGTAGAGTTTTTTAAAAACAAAGGAATCAAAAGAATTGTCCTCGCTCGAGAAAACAGTCTTGATGAAATTAAAAGTATTTGTAACCAGACGGATTTAGATATTGAAGTATTTGTTCATGGAGCTTTATGTATGTCTTATTCAGGACAATGTTTAATGTCTAGCATGATTGCAAAAAGAAGTGGTAATAAAGGTGCTTGTGGCCAGCCTTGTCGCCTTGCATATCAGTTAGAAAAAGATGATCAAATTTTAAATCAAAAACCATTGTATTTACTTTCACCGCGTGATTTGTGTACAATTGAGTCAATTGATTTATTGATTGAAGCTGGAATTACATCTTTTAAAATTGAAGGACGGATGAAACGCCCTGAATATGTTGCCATTGTAGTTAAGCAATATCGTGATGCTATTGATGCTTATTTAAATAAAAAACAGCTAAATGACATAGAACAGCGGATTTTAAAAATGAAAAAAATGTTTAATCGTAATTTTACTGGTGGCTATTTGTTAAAGGATCGTCAGTTTATGGCTCGTGATCTACCAGGTAATCAGGGAATCAAAGTAGCTAAAGTAATTGGATATAATAAAGCTAAAAAACTAGTAAAACTACAGTTAACTGATCAGTTAAAACAAGGGGATCGCATTAATTTTGTTGATTTAGAACTAACAAGAACGATTACTAAACTGTATCATCAAAGAAAATTAGTCAATCAAGCTAAAAATGGTGATATTGTTGAAATTGAATTAAATCAAATTCCAAAATTGCAAAGTTTTGCTTATAAGCTATATGATATTGATTTAATTCAGGAAGCTAAAGC
>NZ_JAGHEW010000209.1 GCF_017889095.1 Thomasclavelia sp.
AAAAAGATATACCAAAGATATAAAAGTTATATAAAAAATATATAAAAGAAAAAATTATATAAAAATGCCATACTTGATAAACCTATCAATTAGGAGGTGTATTTATATGAAAGCTGATAATGAATATTTATATAAAGAAGTAGGCGAAAAAATAAAACAATTAAGAAAAGATAAACATATTACCCAATCGGAGTTAGCTAAATATTTAAATGTGACACAAAGTACAATAGTAGCAATTGAAAAAGGCACTAGAAAATTAACTTTGACTAAAATACAAATGTTAGCTGATTATTTCGAAACTAGTGTAGATATTCTTCTTGATGTTGATAATGAACTTGAAAAAGATTCCAATGACGTAAAGACGGGTAATACAATAAAAATGTTACGTGAACAACACGCTCTTACATTAGCTGAATTATCAAAAGAATTAGACATTGATATAAGTAGTCTTGCTAATTTTGAAAGTGGAGCTTCTAAAATACTAATAGACATATTGATTAAATTTGCTAATTATTTTAGTGTTATCGTAGACAGTTTAGTCGGTATACATATTCAAAATGAAGATAACCCAAAATTAGAACGTATCATTATAGCAAATGATCCGCATTTAAGACGGTCTTATGAAAAATGGACTAAAGAAGTTAATGAAAGCTATTTTTCTGATGAAGAACTAGACAAACTAATTGATTACGCTAAATATTTAATCAGTCAAAGAAAAAAAGAATAAAAAAATAAAAAAACTATAAGGAGGTGTAAATTATGGACAGCGTTATAAGTGAAATGAGGTGTTATATATGAATAAAACTCATAATGACATAAATATAAAATTTGGTGAAAAATTAAAGAAATTAAGAAAAGATCGTGGCATGACACAAACAGAACTAGCCAAAAAATTGGGAACAACTCAAAGCACAATTTACAAATATGAAAATGGTTTACGAACAGTCCACATAACCGCTTTGGAAACTATAGCCGAAGTTTTTCAAACTAGCATTGATTTCTTTCTTGAAAAAAACAATAAATTAGAACGTATCATTATAGCAAATGATCCGCATTTAAGACGGTCTTATGAAAAATGGGCTAAAGAAGTTAATGAAAGCTATTTTTCTGATGAGGAACTTGACAAACTGATTGATTACGCTAAGTATTTAATTAGCCAAAGAAAAAAAGATTAAAAAAATAAAAAAACTATAAGGAGGTGTAAATAATGAACAACGTTAATAATTATTTAATGTATTTAAGAAAAAGCAGGGCAGACAGTCCGGAGGAAACAGTAGAAGAGGTATTGGCTAAACATGAAAAGCAGCTACAAGATCATGCTATAAGATTATTTGGTTCTAAAATTCCCGAAAATAATATTTTTCGTGAGGTTGTATCAGGGGAAACTATAGAAGATCGTCCCGAAATAAAACAGATCCTGGCTAAAATTGAAGATCCTCAAATAAAAGGACTTTTTGTTATCGAAGTGCAGCGCTTAAGCCGCGGTGACTGGGAGGACGGCGGCAAAATACTAACAAGCTTCAAATACAGCAATACCCTTGTTATTACACCGTCAAAAACATACGATCTTAACAATAAATTTGATTATAAGTTTTTTAAAATGGAACTTAGCCAGGGAAACGACTATTTAGAATATACAAAAGAAATTCTAAACCGCGGTAAATATGCCAGTGTTAAGGAAGGCAATTATATAGGCTCTATCGCTCCATTTGGCTATGATAAGATTTTTATTGACAAATCCCCTACTTTAGCGCCTAACGCAACGGAGGCACCAGCAATACAGCTTATTTTTAACTGCTATGTAAATGAAGGGATCGGCTGGACCAAAATAGCAAGAAAACTTGATAATTTGGGAATTAAGCCTAGAAAATCGGAGTTCTGGAACCCCGTTCAAATAAAAACAATATTAACAAATCCCGTATATATTGGCAAAATCCAATGGAACCATAGAAAAACCGTTAAAATATATGAGGACGGCAAAATAAAGGCAACTCGACCAGTTGCAAAGGATTTTGAAATATTTGAAGGAAAACACCCCGCATTAATTTCTGATGATCTTTTTTACAAAGCGCAGGACAAGCTAGGCAAAAATACCAGAGAACCATTTTCTAAGGAAATTATAAATCCTCTTGCCGGGCTGCTTTACTGTAAAAAGTGCGGCAAAGCCATGACATACCGAACCTATAAAAGCAAGGAAGGATATTATAGATCAGCGCCTAGACTTGCCTGTACTAATCAGATTCACTGCGGTACTAAATCAGCAACATTTGAAGAAATATATCAGGCAGTGATTACTATACTGGAAACAGTTATAAAAGATTTTGAGGTAAAAATAAAAAACGGTGATACAACCATTTATGAGATAAAAAAGAAAATGATAATAAATCTTGAAAAGGATTTAGAAAAGCTGGAAGATCGGCAGGAAGAACTTTATGATTTGCTTGAAGATCATATTTATACCAAAGAGATATTTACATTAAGAAATGAAAAGCTGGGCAAAGAACGCGAAGAACTGCAAAAAAAAATAAAAGCCGCAAAAGAAGATATGCCAGCGTTTACTTTAGAAGAAAAAGTTATACAGTTTAAAGACGTGCTTAAAGCGTTAAAAGATCCTACAGTTTCAGCAAAAACTAAAAATATGCTTTTAAAAACGATAATTACAAGTATTGAATATAGCCGGGACTCAAAGAACCGTACTAAGTGGGACATCAGCAAACCTATGCTAGATATACATTTAAAGGACTTCTAATTTTTTTGAAGTCCTCACATATAACATTAATGTACACATTCTTCTGTACCAATGTCAGTTAGTAATGCTTGGATTTCAGGAAATGGCATCGTATATCTTTGTGATAAATAACGTAATGCAGCAGCGAGTTCCCCGTCTGGACCGCCTAGCTGGTCGATGATGACCATAGCTGCTTTAGCGTTAGGCTTAGTAATGTTTATCGGGAATTGCAAACGTTTTTCATACAACCACATTTTCTATCACCTACCCATGGCCAAGGAGCATTAAGATAATCGTTTTGATAAGCATCAACTTCACGATTAACTAATACATGTCCTTGTTTTTGATATTCTTTTTTAGCAGTCTGTAAACGTTTTGCAGCTTCGTTAAAATAACTTAAAGCTTCTTTATCACAAGGATGAGTGTCTAAAAACAATGCAGCATCCTGAACTGCAAAATCCAACATCATGATTTGCATTAATAAATCATCTGTTTTCATTAACATAATTCACCCCAAGGCAGATCCAATTCTTCAAAGATCGTTCCAGCACTAAACGCTTTTACAATCGGATAGATCTTACGAAATTGCTGGTATTTAATTGATGAAATACCTAATTCTAATTTATTCATTTAACTCCTCCTTCTACCTTAACTTATGATATTCTAAGTTAGAATCATGGGTATTCATCATTTAATTAATAAAATTTATCATAGATATTACAATTTGGTTGATTTCATCAATATATTATGTAATAATGGTGTAACTTTGATAAAAAGGAGTTAGATTAAATGATATCAACACAAAATGTATCTTTACAATATGGCGATCGGGCCTTATTTGAAAATGTTAATATTAAATTTACCAATGGTAACTGTTATGGTGTAATTGGTGCCAATGGTGCTGGTAAAAGTACTTTTTTAAAAATATTATCTGGTGAAATTGAACCTAATAAAGGTGAAGTTATATTAGAAGCTAATAACCGTTTATCAATATTAAAACAAGATCACTTTGCCTATGAAGAAAACGAAGTATTAGAAACCGTTATTATGGGAAATAGTCGTTTATATGCAATTATGCAAGAAAAAGAAAAGTTATATGCCAAGCCTGATTTTAATGATGAAGATGGAATTAAGTTAGCGGAATTAGAAGGCGAATTTGCGGAAATGGACGGTTGGAACGCTGAAGTTGACGCTGAAATTTTATTGAATGGATTAGGTATTGATGAGCAGTTTCATCATGTTAAGATGAAAGAATTAGAAGCTAATCAAAAAGTAAAAGTTTTATTAGCTCAAGCTTTATTTGGTAATCCTGATGTCTTATTATTAGACGAACCAACTAACCACTTAGATATGCACAGTGTTCGCTGGTTAGAAAATTTCTTAATGAATTTTAAAAATACTGTTATTGTAGTAAGCCATGACCGTTATTTTTTAAACAAAGTTTGTACTCATATTGTTGATATTGATTTTTCAAGAGTTCAATTATATGTAGGAAATTATGATTTCTGGTATGAATATAGTCAGTTACAATTAAAACAAGCTAAAGAAACTAATAAAAAAGCCGAAGCCAAAAAGAAAGAATTAGAAAAATTCATCGCTCGTTTTAGTGCCAACGCTTCAAAAGCTAAACAAGCTACATCACGTAAAAAACTATTAGATAACTTAGAAATGGTTGATTTAAAACCATCACTTCGCCGTTATCCGTTCATTAGTTTTAAACCTGGGCGTGAAGTAGGAAATATTGTTTTAAAAGTAGAAGGTTTATCAAAAACAGTTGATGGCAAAAAATTATTAAACAACGTTAGTTTTTCAATTAATCCTAATGAAAAGGTTGCCTTTGTAGGTGATAGTAAAGCTACTGAAACTTTCTTTAAAATCATCACTGGTGAATTAGAAGCCGATGAAGGAAGTTATCAATGGGGTGTTACTACTAGCCAATCTTACTTTCCTAAAGATAATTCAAGTTATTTTAATGACTGCGATTTAACTTTAGTTGACTGGTTACGTCAATTTTCAACCAAAGATGAATATGAACAAGACTTACGGGGCTGGTTAGGAAGAATGTTATTTTCTGGTGAAGAAGCTTTAAAACAAGCCAAAGTTTTATCTGGTGGTGAAAAAGTACGTTGTATGTTAGCCAAAATGATGATGTCAGAAGCTAATGTTTTAATCCTTGATGAACCAACTAACCATCTAGATTTGGAAACGATTCAGGCATTGAACCAAGGTTTAATTAACTTTAAAGAAAATATCTTATTTACTAGTCATGACCACCAGTTTGTCCAAACAATTGCCAATCGCATTATTGAATTTAATGAAAACGGTATTCTTGACCGTCTTTCAACATTTGATGAATATTTAGAGTATAAAGATAATCTCTAGGATTATTAACTAATTTATGGTATATTATGGGAAATGATAATTTAATCATTTCCCTTTTAATTTTGGAGGTAATTTATGAACAATACATTAAAAGAGTTATTTGAAAGAAAATCAGTTCGCGTTTTTGAAGAAAAAGAAATCGAAGAAGAAAAAAAGAATTTAATCATTGATGCTGCTATCCAGGCACCGACAGCCGGAAACATGACCTTATATTCAATCATTGATGTTCAAGACCAGGCAATCAAAGATAAACTAGCTAAATCATGTGATAATCAGCCTTTTATTGCTAAAGCACCATTAGTATTAATTTTTGTCGCTGATTACCAAAAATGGTATGATGCCTTTAAATACTATGAACAAGGAAAAGATGTACGAGAACCATCTTATGGTGATTTTCTACTAGCTTATAGCGATACTTTAATTGCTGCTCAAAATGCTGTAGTTGCGGCTGAAAGTTTAGGAATTGGCAGTTGTTTTATTGGCGATATTATTGAACAATATGAATTTCATAAAGAATTATTAAATATACCTACATACTGCGCACCAGTAGGCATGTTAGTAATGGGATATCCAACTTTGCAACAAAAAAACCGTAAAAAACCTGCTCGTTTTGATCGTAAATATGTTGTCAGCACCGATAAACATGAACACTTTGATGATCAAAAACTAATAGCAATGTTTGATGATAAAGCAATAAAAGCTAATCGTAAAGGTGGCGGTAGAGTTTTTGTCGATGATATTTATAACCGTAAATGGACTAACCCATTTATTGAAGAAATGACCCGTTCTTCTAAACTATGGTTCGAACAATGGGGTAAAAAAGATAAATAATGATCTTAGAGCACTCAAAATAAAGTGCTCTTTTTATTACCAATTAAAAAAATAATAGCTTATTAACAAATTTTCCAGAAAATGTTTATTTACTGCTATTAAAATAAAATAATGCGATTCAAAAATAATCTTAAGAAAGCCATTATAAACCTAAAATAGCGATAATCAATACGATATTATTATATCAATTCTTTTTAAAAATTTTTATTTTATGACAGTATTTAACTTTAAAAAATCTAAAATATAAAATTGATTTTACAATTCTATGTCTTATTCGATTCATATTTTCAATCTTATTTTTCTAAAATTAAATATTTTAAAATCTAATAATGTACAAAAATTCTCCGAAAATATTTACTAAAATTATTTAAAGAGCATAATTTTTAAACTCTGATTATCAAAAAAAGAATCCCAATATTTTTTTAATTGAGATTCTTTTAACTTAACTATGTTAATCAAAAATATATATTACTTTAATTAATGAACTAATAACTTAGCCAAATCATCAGGTCCATTGATTTGTTCAATATTGGCTAAAGCATTTAACATCATTTCATAACTGCTTCTATTTACTGTTTCTTTGATTTTTTCTGTTATCTCCATTTTCTTTGATAACATCATTAATAATATCTCAGCTCGTTCTTCAGATCTTCCTTCGTTAATCCCTTCAGCTTTAGCTTTGTTATGTACCTGTTTTCTAAACTCTTTGATTGATTCACACATTTCTACTTCTCCTCCTTTACTTGCTTTACTGTTTTCTTCCATGATCTTTTTTAAGGTTTCATCATCCACCAGACTTGCGACGATCTCTAAGGCATCTTTGGATAGTATCAGCCCTTTTAACATTTCGTCATTTCCCTTATACAAATAGACTCGCTGGATCGCTTTTACTAACATATAA
>NZ_JAGHEW010000210.1 GCF_017889095.1 Thomasclavelia sp.
TAGGTGACTTATTTAAAAGTGCACCTAAACCATCTAAAATTCAGGATATCAAGTTAAAGGATAACGAATGTATTGCTTTAATCGAATTAGATATAAATGAATATTTAAAGACATTTAATAATAAAGCTGTAAAGAAAACTCTTACTATCCCATCATGGCTAAATGATGTGGCAGTAAAGAAAAAGCTTAATTTCTCTAAAATTTTACAGGATGCATTATTAAAAGAAATTCAATAAAGGATATTTTTTAAATGAGATACCAAAACTAATGTCATTAAGCTTTTTACTTAATGACATTTTTAAATTGATGATTCGGTTGATTTATAAAATAAATAGTTATTAAATCTTATTTTAGCCTGCTTTTCATGACTGCGACTAATAGGAATATTAGTACCGTCAATCAAAGTAAAACGGTTTTTTTGATACTCACGTACTTGATTAAAATTAACAATAAAACTACGATGACATTCAAAGAAATTATCAGGAATTAGATTTTCAAATGATTTGAAATTTTCGTATGTTTGATAATCTTGATCTTGTAAATGAATAATTGTTTTTCTTAAATCTCGCTCAAAATAATTTATTTCGTCTAAATAAATAATAATTGTCTTTTTATGGTTTTTAATTACAATAAAACTATGGGTTTGCCTAATTAAATTAATTGCCTTTTGTAATGCTTTAAAAAGATAATCCTGGTAATTATTTTTGTTGATAAAATAACAGTGCTTAGTTTCATACATTTCACTAGTGAATTGATGTTCATTACCCATAAATATTATTTGAGCTCCTTTAATTTGCTTGTTTATCCTTTTGGCAAGCATCATTCCTTTTTGACCAAAAACACTTAGATCTATCATAAAGATTGAATACTCTTGAAAATCATTAAAATCTTGATTAAAACTTACGAATCGATCATATTCTTTAACTTGTAATGAATCATCTATTTCTAATATATCTTTTTTTAATCTTATTAAAAAATTTCTATCATCATTTACAATAATAACCCGCATTGTTTTCCCCCTAATATTAATCATTATTATAAAATTATACTAAAAGGGAGATTTACAAAATAGGTGTTCTTTCAAGTGTGACAAAAAAAAGAGTCAAATTAGACTCTTCTACGACGTTTTTTAGGTTTAAATTTTAAAATCAATAAATATGCAATTACTAAAACAATTGCAATTCCATAAGGAAAGATAAAATCAACTGCCTTATCAGTTACTTCTTTAACCTTATCCTTTTCAATAGCTTCACTAACTAAATATGTTTCCTCATATAATAAATAATCACCATAGTATACTTTTAAATTACCAGCTTCAGCCCCTTTTTTTACCGGTGCTTTTAACTCATTAAAAGAATACTTATATTCTAATTGTTCTATATTAAAATTATTCGGTAAAAAAGCAGTCGCATCATTTAAAGTAGTAATCGCCACTTTTTTATCATCTTTAGCTAGTTTTACATCCAAAGTTTTAACTTCAGTCCCTTTCGTTAAAATACTTTGTAATGAATAACGCTGTGAAACATAATTAACAATATCTAAAGTATCACATACTGCTCCACTAGCACGAGTTTCATTAGAAGAATGAGCAACAATAACAATAATCTCATTACCATTTACGGTATCTAAACTTGATAAACAATTTCTCGCTTCGTTAGTATAACCACTTTTACTACCAAGAATACTATTAGTATCAATTCCAGCATGACGAGCATTGTAGATTGCCTTATTGACCCATTGGTGTAATCCGTTAGATGATGTATGATAACGTTGACCATAGATTTGTTTAAAGTTTTCATTTTTACAGGCATATTGAACAATTAAAGCCATATCATGAGCTGTTGTATAATGGTTATCATCATGAATACCAGTCGTATTAACAAAATGTGTATCTTTTAGCCCAAGTTTGCTTGCCAGTTCATTCATCTTTTCTACAAACGCTTCTTGAGAACCACATAAATTATTAGCTAAAGCTCTAGTTGCATCAGCACCACTTGGTAAGATAGCCCCATATAAAAGATCTTCATAAGTAACAGCTTCACCAACTTCAAAGTTAGCTGAAGAAGCTCCTGTTTCCCAAACAGTATCAATATCACTTTGTGTAATCACAGTTGGCGTTTGTAGATCATCCATCATTTCTAAAGCTACGATTACTGTCATAACTTTAGTCATACTTGCTGGATACATCCGTTCATCCATATTTTTATTGTATAATACTAACCCTGATTTAGCATCAATCGCTACAGCATACTGACACGACAATGTAGCAATTGGCTCACTATTTTCTTCGGCTTTGATAGTTGTCGTAGTGGTAAATACACTAATCATTAAAACCATAATAATTAACAACTTTTTTACCATATTAGTTTCCTCCCGTTTTTAATTAAACTTGCAATATTTATAATTATTATTGGTATGTTTAACTGCATGCTTATTTATTTTAGCACTTTCGACTCATTTCAACAATATTATTTTTATATATCTGTCATATTTTCATCACTATTTTACTTTAAAATTAAAAGAACGCTAATTTACGTTCTTTTAACATCATATTTATAAATAAATTATTCGATTGGCATAAGTAAATAAACTTTCATCATGACTTACCATAATAATCGTTTTTCCTTTTTCTTGTTCTTTTTTTAATAAATTCATGATCATTATTTTATTATCATGATCTAAACTGCCAGTAGGCTCATCACAAATCAAAAGATTACCTTTTTTTAATAAACAGCGAGCTAGAGCAATTCGCTGCTGTTGACCTCCAGAACAGACATAAACTTTTTTATTTAAACAGTCTTCTAATCCTACCTGCTTTAATGCATCAATTATGTCTAATTGATGTTTTTGGCGTTCTTTTTTAGTTTGATATACTAACTGTAAATTATATAGTACTGTTTTATCTTCTAATAAAGCAAAATTTTGAAACAAATAATTAATTTCATTTTTTAAAAATCGCTGCTTTTCTTTGATTGAAAACTGACTAATATCTTGACCCTTGATCAATAAACTGCCACTATCCATTTCTTCTAGTAAACCTAAAATATTACATAAAGTTGATTTACCACTACCGCTGGCACCAGTAATAATTACAAATTCCTGATCAAAAACATCAATATCAAAATCTTTTAAAACCACATTATCCCCATATCTTTTATTAATTTTTCGTCCTTTTATTATCATATCTTTACCTCAATATCTTCATTTGACTAATAAATATTTTTAATCGAACGGTAATAATTACTATTTCAAACAATAACAAACACAATAAACAAAGTAGCGTAATCATAAAATCAATTCTTAAATAAATAATACTAAATAAAAACGGTAATAAATAAACAATCATATTTTCTAAATAATAATTTTTAAATATCCTAAAAAACGGATATCCTAACATTCTTTTGATCATTATTTCTTTTTGATCATTCTTTAATCTAATCATGATTGATGTTATATCCAATAAATAAAATATTCCTAAAAAAATCAATCCATATAAACCATATTTAATCAATACCGGCTTTACTAACATATCAAGTACTTGATTATATTTATCTTTACCATCTAAAATAATAATTTCTTTATTACTCTCTAGCTTCTCTAATAACTGTTTATAATATTGAACATCTCTTGTTTTCGGTAAAAAAATCTCTGCACTAGCATAATTATATGTAGAATTGTTATCAACAATAATGATTGGATCAATACTTTTTCCAGTTTCTAATATCACCGTAGGATCATAAAAACAATTATTGTTTTGAATCATTGTAATTGTTCCTTGATAGTTTTGTAAATTTTCAGTTTGATATTTTTTAGGTACTAATACCATTCCATGGTTAAATTTATTCATTAACTGATTATTCATATCATATATTTGATATTGCTTTAAATAATTATCATTGACGATTATAGTTGGTAAATTGTATTCAAAATCATCACCATAGTTATTTACATTAAAAAAATTACAAGCAATTACTCCTTTTTCTTCTAATAAAACTCCTTGCCAATTAATTTCATAATTAACATTACTAATTTGATATACCTGATTAAAAAAATCTTTTTGATGATTCAATGACTTACCTAAATTAATAACGGGGATTATATTATTAACCGATGCTAAAATAACTACAAATAAAAAAATGGCAATAATATTTTTATAAATAAAACAAGTTTTAGCTAATAGTTCTAAATGATTTTTCTTTTTTAAACTTTTTACTATTTGTTTATTATTACTAAAAACAATACTGATGATTATTATCATACTGATAACTAAAACTAGAATAATATTATTGATTAACAGTATTTTTATTAACGGCAAAGAAAGTTTGTTGATTTTAAAGACAACTACAATAAAACAAACTAGATTACTAATCAAACTTAATAATATTACTGATATAACCGTCTTGATATAATAATTATTAAGGATTGATATATAATTGTATCCTAGTAGCCTTACAAGTGCCAATTCTTGATATCTGCTTACTACATCATAAATTATTCCAACTAATAAAGATATTATTGTAATGATCAAGATCGTAACATAATCACTAGTAACTTTATCATTTTCAATCATTTCTAGCTCACTATGATAAGTTAAATCACTTCCATAAATATCATTAATAATCGTTTTTAAATAATTTAGATCACTATCATCTTGATAAAAGATACTATAAATTAAAGTATCATAAATCCCTTCACCATACTCATTTACTATGTTATCAAGTGTTTTAAATTCATAGCTACCATTTAAATAGTTATTATTTAATAATTGGACATGATTATTTTTAGTTAGATCGGTCGTTAAATAATCATAATCTCCACTAACAACAAATTCTTCTTCTAAATAATTCCAAACTATCTTATCAGGATCATATATATGTTTTACAATTACCTTTTTATTATCATCTACCTGTTTAACATAACCCGTTGTAATAATCACTTTATCAAGATCATTAATTTTTTTGATTAATTCTTCATGTCTAATTCGATCACGTACTGGAATTTCAAAATAATAATGTTGATAGTTATCAAAACATTCACTTTTTTGATTAATAAAGTTTATTAGCTGATTACTCTGTCTTTTACATTCATGATCATAACTTAAATAAAACAAAAGTATTGAACTGATGATAATTAATATTTTAATTAGTTTTTTCATTACTATTAAATCTCCTTATCATTATTATAAATAATAATAAGGAAATAATTGAAAAACTGTTCCAACGGTTTAAATTTACGTTCGAACGTAAAAAAGCAGTGTATAACTGCTTATAAATTAATCATGATTTTACATGTAAGCAAATCATCACTACTTTGATATTCCATCATTCCCTGATGATCATTAACTATTTCTTCAATTATTAATAATCCTTTTCTAGTTGAATGGGTTTTTATCTTTGCAATATCTACTTTTTCTTTGACTGAATTGCTTATTTCAATCAATAACATCTTTGCCTTACCAACTATTTTAATACTTATTCTTTTATCTAATGTCAGTTTAGCGGCATTAATGGCATTATCGATTAGATTGAGTAACAATGAACATATTTTTTTATCGATATTTAATTGATCGTTGATCATTATTTCAATTTCAAAGTTTAGATCAGGATTTTGCGAAATTTTTTGATTGAAAATGATATTTAAATACTGATTATTACAATTAATTACTGTTTTAATTGCTTTAGCATCATTACTAAGCTGTTTTAAATAATCTTTTGCCTGATTAACATCAAGATTAATTAAATTGTTGATGATCAATAAATGATTATTAAAATCATGCTGGTATTTGGTTACTTGATGGTGAAATTGGGTTAAATCATTTAAATATTGATTAGTCATTTGATACTGATTATTTAATCGATTTAAATAACTGGTATAAGCTTGATTTTCAAATATTTTAATTATTAAACATTCAATTATCATAATAATTAAAATAATTGATAGAATAACTATTTTAGCTAAATTTCCCATTAAGACATATTCACTAATAAATTCAATTAATGATAATAATAAAAGATTAATTATTGATAAGATTAAATAATATTTAATTGCTATTTCTTGATAAAACTTAATTTTTCTAACATAGAATAACATCATTATAAAAATGACTAGATTTAAAAAGATTAAGATTGGCAAGTTATTTAAAAATAGTTTTAAAACTAATAATAAAAATAAATTATAAACACTGGCGATAAACAAACTTATCTGTTTATCTTTTTGTAAATAGTTAAGTAATAAATAATCACTAAGCACCAATATAATGTAGCTTATTACTATATTCATTTTTAAAACATAATAAAAAACAATTACTTTAACTAAAAGAGAAAAAAATTTAAAGTTTATCTTTTTTATCAGTAAATAGTTTAATATGCCATAAAAAACACTATTACTTATACCTAAGATTAAATATTCCATTTTATTCAATTGTTTTCAAGATAGCCTGAAAAACTAATTTTCCTTTCCGGCGACTTACTTCAAGTAGTTCATCGCCTTGATTAAAACTAATGATATAATTACGAAAATCTTTGATAGCATCGATATTTACAATTTGATAACGATTTATTGGGATAAACTGTTCCGGTAATCTTTCTAAAACTTCCTTTAACGTTAAATAACCTAAATAATCCTTTTTATTAGTTAGATGAATAATTAATTCTCGATCGATATATTCAATATATTTAATCGTACTAGGATCATAGCGGTAAACATCATTATTTTTAATGAGTATTATAGTTTGCCGCTGTTTAATTCGTTTTATGGCTTTTGACATAACTGGTTTAAACTTATTTTCTAAATCATCTTTCAACAAAAAACCAATTACATTAATTCCAAAAGCAACTGGCATAAAACCAGCGATGTTAGTAATATAAATAATGATTGTTTTTTGATTAGCTAATTCTTTAGCTACTTCTAAGCCATTTATTTTAGGCATATCAATATCTAAAAATAAAAGATCATAAGTTTTATCACTAGCTAAAAAATAATTAGCATCCTGGTATTTATCAATATCAAGACCAGAAATATTTGAATATTTTAAAATTAACTGGTAAATGGTTTCGATTGCGTTTTTGTCATCATCTAAAATTGCTACTTTCATTTTATTGTCCTTTATCCTTCATCTTTTTATTATAACTGATAAAAATAAATATGCTATTGTTTTTATAATAAAAAAGGGACAAAATAAATTTTGTCCACCAGGGTGATGATGCGTTTTATATGCAATTCGCCCTTTTTACTACTATAATTATATCAGGAGATGACTTTATGATTGATTTATCCGTTCCTTCTGA
>NZ_JAGHEW010000211.1 GCF_017889095.1 Thomasclavelia sp.
CTCTTTCGAGATATCTATATCAACAGAGTTTCCGATCTCTGATCTTTCGACCAAAGCATAACCACCTACCGTTATGGCTGTTCCTACAACTTATAATAACAGCTATTTTTAAATATTCAATAGTAGTTCATTCTTAATGAATGTTAGTCTTGGTTATTGAATTTTTAATTCAATGACAGTAGGTTAAAAGTAAATTATAATAAAAGAGTAATCAAAATAACTGTCTCATCGTCTTTCAAAATTATAAAAAATATATACAATTAATAACATTTTTACTGAATTTTAATAAATGAAAGGAATTAAAATGAATTTATTTAATAAAACGAAAAAAGAAAAGATGTTTATTATAAGTAATACTATTGGTATGATTAGTTCTATTATTGGGATTGTTTTTAGTAGTATTCTTATTGGATTAAATATTATTAATCATAATGATTTAAAAATAGAAATTTTTTTCTTTGTACTTTTGCAATTTTTCTAATTATCAATATTCTGGTTAAAAAGAAAAGATGATGGATACTCTAATGAGATTTGTAACGAGATATAATGTTATAAAAAAGTATAGAATGTGGTGTTAAAAAAATTTGATTTTTATTTTTTATAAATTTTTTAGTAGAAAAGTAGTACAAATGTATTAAGTTAGAAAAGAAAATGAAAAAAGTAGAAACAATGGATATTACAATTAAAGCTGATATAAAAGATGTTGCTGATTGGTTTTTATTAAAGAAAAATATGTCAAATAAAAAAATCCAAAAATTATGTTATTATGCTGAAGCTTGGAGTTTGGCATTATTAAATCAAGATATTGCTCAAAATAGTGATTTTGAAGCTTGGGTTCATGGTCCTGTAAGTAAAGTTTTATATAAGGTATATAGGGAATTTGGATGGAATAAATTAACCATTACTAATCCTGAAATTGTAAAAAAAAGATTAGATATACTTTTTACAAGAGAACAAATTGAAGTTTTGTAATCTGTCTGGGATACTTATGGTGAATATGGTGCTGATTAATTAGAAGCATTAACACATTTGGAAGAACCATGGTTGGAACAAAGAATGGGATTAGAAAAATTTCAAAGCAGTACAAGAAAAATTTCTAAAGAAACAATGAAAAGATATTATAAATCTATTGCAATTCAATAATGAATAACAGTAAATAATTAATTACAATAATAAAAAATTTATTATTAATATTATGTAAAATAATTTATTTGGATATTATCTTGGATTTATTTAATAATGATGATATTACAGTGATTGAAAGTTAAACATTTTGATAATAATTGAATAAGACGAATAATTATTGTATAATCTAAGAAAATATAAATAAATAAGGGAGATATAAAATGATTGATATTGCGATATTAAGAGAAAATCCAACCTTAGTAAAAGAAAATATGAAGAAAAAATTCCAGGATGATAAGATTGGATTAGTAGATGAAGCATATAAATTAGATAAGGATTATCGTGAAGTTATTACTAAAGCTAGTGAATTAAGAAGCATTCGCAATAAATTATCTAAAGAAATTGGTAAATTTATGCGCGAAGGTAATAAAGAAGCGGCTGAAAATAATAAACAAAAAGTCAATGAAATGGCTGATGAGTTAAAAAAATTAGAAGTTTTAGAAGAACAATATGGTAGTGAGTTAAAAGCTATCATGATGAAAATTCCTAATTTTATTGATGATAGTGTACCACTTGGAAAAGACGATAGTGAAAACGTAGAAATTACTAAATATGGGGATCCTGTTGTTCCTGATTTTGAAGTTCCTTATCATACTGAAATTATGGAAAAGTTTGATGGTATTGATATGGATGCTGCGGGACGTGTTGCTGGTCAAGGATTCTATTATTTAATGGGGGATATTGCAAGATTGCATTCAGCTGTTTTAGCTTATGCTCGTGATTTTATGATTGATCGTGGTTTTACTTATGTTATTCCACCATATATGATTAGAAGTAACGTAGTTACCGGAGTAATGAGTTTTGAAGAAATGGATAGTATGATGTATAAAATTGAAGGGGAAGATTTATATTTAATTGGTACATCAGAACATTCAATGATCGGTAAATTCATTGATACTATTTTAGATGAAGAAAAATTACCATATACTTATACTTCATATTCACCATGCTTTAGAAAAGAAAAAGGGGCTCATGGAATTGAAGAACGTGGAGTATATCGAATTCATCAATTTGAAAAACAAGAAATGATCGTTGTTTGTAAACCAGAAGAAAGTAAAATGTGGTTTGATAAATTATGGAATAATACTGTTGATTTATTTAGATCATTAGATATTCCAGTTAGAACTTTAGAATGTTGTTCTGGTGATTTAGCTGATTTGAAATCTAAAAGTATTGATGTTGAAGCTTGGTCACCAAGACAAAAGAAATATTTTGAAGTTGGATCATGTTCAAATTTAACTGATGCTCAAGCAAGAAGATTAAATATTCGAGTTAAAGGTCAAGATGGTAAATATTTTGCGCATACATTAAAGAATCCCGGTGTTGCACCACCAAGAATGTTAATTGCCTTTTTAGAAAACAATTTAAATGAAGATGGCAGTGTTAATATCCCTAAGGCATTACAACCTTATATGGGAGGAAAGGAAAAGATAACTACTAAATAGTTATCTTTTTAAGTCGATGAAAAGATTATATGTTAGTGATTTAGATGGAACATTATTAAATAGTAACGTCCAAATAAGTGATTTTACTATTAAAACGATTAATCAATTAGTTGATCAAGGAATGATTTTTACGTATGCTACTGCTCGTTCTTTAGTTTCGGCAACGCCAGTAACTAAAGGATTGACAAAAAATTTGCCACTAATTGTTTATAATGGTACTTTTATTGTTAATGGTAAAACCGGAGCTATTTTATATAAAAATACTTTTAGTGATCGACAAGTAAATATTGTTAAAGAAGTAGTTGAACAATTCCATCTTTATCCTATGGTTTATGCCTTAGTTAATGATAAAGAAAGAGTGACTATTATTGATCAAGATTTACATGATGGAGTTAAACATTATTTAAGTAAACGTGAAGATGATTATCGAATGAATTTAACAAAAGATCTTGATAGTTTGTATCAAGGCGATGTTTTCTATTTTACGCTAATCAATGATCAAGAGGTATTAGAACCAGTTTATCAGGCATTAAAAGATTACCCTGATTTTAATATAACTTTCCAACAAGAAATTTATCGTAAAGAATATTGGTTAGAAATAATGCCTAAAAGTGCATCTAAAGCTAATGCGATTTTAAAATTAAAAGAATTACTTAGCTGTGATGAAGTTATTTCTTTTGGAGATGCTTATAATGATCTTCCAATGTTTAAAATTTCTAATCAATGCTATGCTATGGCCAATGCAGTTGAACCATTAAAAAAAGAAGCTACTGCAGTCATTTCAAGTAATGATGAAGATGGTGTAGCTCATTGGTTATTAGAAAATTATCAAGATGCTTAAAGCATCTTTTTATATTAAGGCAATAAAGTTGTTAATAATGGGATTTTGATTTTTAGGATCATAAATCAAATAAATTCCTTCTTCAACAATAGGTTTTAAAGGAATAGCTTTGATATACTCATTATAACAATTATCTTTTACAAAAGCATGAAGGATAGCACAGCCTTGATTGCAAGCAATTTTCAATAGATTTCCTTCAAATTCAGGTGCTTTATCACTCATCTTACGAACATCAAATAAAATATTATCTAGTTCATTTTGATGTAGATATTGTTTATTTGCCAGGGGATTGTTTTTACTTATTAGTACAACTAATGGATATTTACTGATCAATAGTTTTTGATAGTTTTGATATTTATCTAAAGCTACTCCTAAAGCAATATCTATTTTTGAATGTTCTAATTGCTGGTATAATTCAATACTTGAAAAACTATCAACTCTAATAGTTACATGTGGATATTTTTTTTGAAAATTATTAAAGATATTTACTAATAAATTAGGATCTAAATTTTTTAAAAAACCAATTCTAAAAACACCTTGATTACCATTTAAATAAGCCTCAAAATTATTTTGACTGCGATTAACTTGAAATAAAATATCTTTAGCCTCTTTCAAGAAAAACTTACCAGCTGGAGTTAATGAAATTTGTTTACTATCACGATTAAATAATAAACTATTTAATTCTTTTTCTAATAATTGAATTTGTTTCGTTAAAGCCGTTTGACTAACATATAATTTTTTAGCTGCTTTAGTATAATTTAAAGTTTCACTAATTGTAATAAAATATTCTAACTGTCGTAAATTCATCAAATCACCACCAATAACTTTTTTTCATTATACTATACCTTTTTGATATTTGAAAGTTATTAATAAATATAATATGATAACTTACGAAAGGCAGGGGTAAGATGAATAAAGTTACAGTACAAAGATGGATCATTTATATTATCGCAATTAATCTTCTTGCAATGGGAATTATTTTAAACACTCGAACCAATTTAGGAGTTGCTTGTTTTTCTAGTTTATACTATGCAATCTCTCAAGTATTTAATATTTCACTAGGAACGTCATCAATCATTTTATATTTTATTTTAATCGGGGTACAGTTAATTCTAACTCGAAAAATAACAATACCACTAATTTTAGAAATTCCTTTTTCATTAGTTTTTGGTTATTTAACGGATTTCTATGATGCAATTATTACGATTAAACCACAAAATACACTTCAGGCATATTTATTATTAGCACTAGCTTTGATCGTTATTTCTTATGGTGTTTATTTTTCTGTTCGTAGTAATTTAGTAGTAACACCAGTAGAAGCAACTGTTAATACGATTGCTGAAGTATTTAAGTTAAACTTTTCGTTAGTTAAAAACTGTTTTGATATTAGTATGTTAGGATTTACGTGTGTTTTCTGTTTTGTCATGAATTCACCATTATATGGTATTGGGCCAGGAACGGTTATCTCAGCTTTATTATTAGGAAGAATTATTTCAATTCATCAAAGAATATTTGATAAAAAAATGCAAATATTTCAAGTATGCCAAGATAATTAATTTCTTGGTATTTTTTTAGTAAAAAATCTATTGATTAAAATATAAGGTGGAAATGAATGGAATAATAGTAAGTGTTACTTTTAACAATTAGCCATTTTTTGATTGATCTAAACATTTGAGATGTTAAAGGATAAATTACTGTTAATGGGTAAATGTATCTAAGCTGATGATGGAATTAATAAAGTTGTATTGTACTAAACAAGAAGAAAAATGTCTCTAATGATTTAGGAAATAACAGTTAATTATATTTATAAACTTCATTAATGATGTATTAGCCAAGAAAGAAAAGAGAAAAAATTTTGATGAATTTGATTGAATTAAGGAAATAAATCTTTTTTAAACAAAAACAGCATAGAAAACAAGATTATTTGTATAAACACTATATTTAATGAATTTTAGAAGAAAAAAATCAACGATTTTACAACAAATGAAAGAGCCTTATGTAGCGACTTATACAAAGAAATACAAAGATATGAGGAAATGGCACTTGAAATAGAGTGTTTTTTCTATACTATGAAACAGTATAGAATATTTCATTTCTGCCTGATTATCAAAAACTTATCTGCTAGTGATTTGTCAAGAGCCTGTTGCGTAAGCAATGCTTCAGCACTCTTTACAAGACATAGGCTGATAAGCAGCTTTACAAAAGCAAAAAAGAAATGACAATACATAAAGGTCATGATAAAATATGCGTAAAGATGAATTTTGAGAGGTAGCGGAAACGAAATTGAAAAATCCTGTGCTGGTGGTAACGGACATAGATAAATCAGTGGAGTTTTATAAAAATATGATAGACGAGGTGATGGCAAATGGCATCTTACACCATACATTTAGCGGCAGCAAAGATTTATCTTGACAGATATGCCGAAGAAAATACGGAGGATTTTTTAAAAGGTGTTATTGCGCCTGATCTGTATAAAAAACCAGAATCCCATTATGGCGAAGCAACCAGTGCACCGGGATTGAAAAAGTTTCAGCATTGTGCTGGTTTGGCTACTTCTTTTAGCAGAGGATATTATTTTCATTTGAAAACAGATTTGCTGTTTTATAACGAATTTCTAGAAAAGCATAGCTTTTCAAATGAAATATATCATGATTATGATTGCTTAAATCAGGCTATCATTGGCAGGTATCATTTGAATATTTTACCGGAGATTAAACCACTTATTGGTTTTTCAAAACAGACTCCACAGATACTGCGTGAGGATGAGCTTTTCCACTTTATTGATTTTGTGGGAAATATGGCGCTGAAGGAATTACCCCAGCCGGGAGAAATTGCATATCAGATTGGATGTCTACAATATGAGAAATATATAAAAATTGACTATGAAAAAAAAGAAGACATATTGGAGCGGGCAGGATATTATTTTGAAAGAGCAGCTCACTTGGAACATCTGGAGGCGATGATGCTGCTTGCAAAACTGTATGTGCATCATGGCTACTGCTGGGAAGAGACTGATTTGGATTGCGGTGCACCCAATCCCTTTGTATGGTATACAGATAAAGCAAAGCTTCAGGCAGAGTTGTGGCTGAAAAAAGCTGTTGAAATGGGATCAGTGAAAGCAATGTATATGCTGGGAAAATTATATATGGGTCCTTTCTGGTGTAACGACGAACGTTATGAATATGAGTTTCCTGATAAACCAGAATATTGGAACGAAGAAACTGGAAGAACGTGGATAGAAAGGGCAAAAGAAATCGCTGATTCCACAAATTGAACCTTTCTGTCTGGTTTAATACATGAATAATAAATTACATATAGTAGGGTGGAAAAGAAAGTAGAAATTGGAAATAAAAGAGATTGGTGGTTATAACAACTCTTTGTTTCTTTTAGTTAGTGGTTATCCTATGTAAGAAAGCAACTATAAATATGTATTCAAAGGGATTGTGAAAAAATATAACAAGAACCATGAGAAACCGTTGCCGAATAATATACTGCATATATTAAAACATACATTTTGTACAAAACTGGCATAGATGAACATGAACCCCAAAAATTTACAGTATATTATGGGGCATTCAAGCCATTGAGTTTATACGCTCATGCGTCAAAGGACGGAGCGAATAAAGAAATGAGAAGCCTGATTGCATAATTTACAACGCTTTATACAACTTTTGAGACGTGGGTTAAGTCCAATTAAGTGACGTTTCTGTGAAAGAGAAAATACCGAAATTCCTTAAAAAATAAGGATATATTGGCATTTTAAGGACTTATGAAAAGATAATAAAAAAGTTACTATGTTTTTAGTAGAAAAATAAACCTCGCTAATTTAAATAACGAGGTTTATTTTTAATCATATTTTAAGCACTTTTCTTTTTATTAAGATATACAAATCCCATTGCCATTAACAATGTCATTGCAGTATAGCCATAAATTGGAGCATTGTCACCAGTTTTAACGGCAGTTTTACTTTGATCAGTTGTAGCTGTTGTATTTTCAGGTTCAGTTACTTGTGGTTTAGATTCATCGACAGTGTCTTTAACACTTACAACTTCACTGATAAAATTAAAGACTGTTTCTCCACATTCATCACAGCTTGTATCGTTGTTATAGAAATAAATCCATGACCAGTGACCTTGATCATATTGATAAGGTGTACCATCATCGTTTGTATATAATCCTGACATATCATAAACATGATCAGTTGTTGATACATGTAAATTAGATGCACCCATTTCTTTTAAACGATTGATAGTTGGAATTTCATGATCTTCTGGTACAACAGTTGTATCATCATTAGACCAGATAAAATACATTGGCAAATCTTTAATTCCGGCTAATTGTTCATCAGTAATTAATTTATCAGGCATAGCTTCACAAATTGGAACAATTGCATCATATTCATCAGGATAAGCCATACCCATTAATAATGTCATATAACCACCATTAGAACATCCAGCAATAACAACTTTAGTTGCTCCTACTTGTTCTTTATAATAATTAATAAATTCATGTAATGATTTTTGATAGTATGATGTACCATCAGCAGCAATTGCAGCACCATTAAAATTACCTTGTTTTCCATCATTATCCATCCAGTAAGTAGGACATTGAGGAACTAAAATATGGGCACCACCAATAGTATTTTGGAATTCATCACCAGCTAAAGCAGTTGCTTTGTTGGCTAATAAAGTAACATAAGGATCAGTTGTTCTATCACTAATACTATCAGCATCAGCACCACCTTCTCCTAAACCATGTAACCAGACTACTAAAGTATCGCTATCAGTTGTAGGACTATAAGCAGCATAATCATAGTTAACTCCATCATTTGCTTTGTAACTATCTACTTCAAAGTTATCAGCAGCAGTTGTTTTATTAGTATAATTTTGATTAATTACAAATTCTCCAACTGGTAAACCTTCAGATGTTGCTTCTTTATCATTTAAAGTAATATCAAAATAATAATTTTCAGCATAGGTGTTGTATTGAGTTGTTAAAGACCAAACAATAGGTGAGCTAACACTTGGAGAAATACCAAGATTTAAAATAACTTGATTACCATTTATTTCAACACTTTCGACAACTCTAGTTTCTTCTTTAGGAATAATACCTGTCTTATTCACATAATCAAAAGTTTCTGAATGTTCAACAACATTAAATGTATCAGTTGTAACATTATCAAGTGGACTAGATAATGTTAAAGTGATTTTATTAGTTGCACATCCCCAATCATAACCTTCAACATAAATTTCGTATGTACCATTAATGTTTACGTTTTCTTCAGCGTTAACACTTGCTATTGTAGTAAAAACCATCATAGCACAAACGAAAAAACTTAAAACTCGTTTTAAATTTCTTTTCATTTTTTCTCTCCTTTCAACTGTATTTATTATATAGTTTCAAGCGCTTACAAAATGGTAAAAAACGTAGTTTATTGAGGTTGTTTTCGTATATTTTTACGATATTTAGCTGGAGTTTGATTATAATTCTTTTTAAAATCATTAATAAATGACTTTAAATTAGGATAGCCGTTCATATAAGCAATATCAATTAATGAATACTCAGTATGAATTAAATCTTTATGTGCTTTTTCAAGTCTTACAAAATTAATATATTCTTTAACTGTCATATTTAAATGAGTCTTAAAATATTGGGAAAGATATCCAGGTGACATATCAAAATGATCAGCGATACTTGTAACAGTCAATTTATCTAAGTAATGTTGTTCAATGTATTTGGTCATTTGCATGATTCTTTTGTCATGGACAGAATTAATTTCATAGGGCATGTCTTGTTTTTTAATAATTGCGCTAGTACACATTAGATAAAGGATATCTAATAAACAGCTATGAATTTTTATATTTACGTATTTATCTTGATTATTATAAGCATTGATAATTTGAAAAATATTATTTAAGATTTTTTTTTGACAATTAACATCAGGCTGTAAAAAATAATAATTATCGATTTTAGGAAAATATGAATGGATATAATCATAATTTATTTGCAAGGCATAGCCTTTGTATATTTCAGTATCTTTGCTATGATGCATTCCATGTAACTCTTGTGAATTGATTATATAAATACTACCTGAATGAATAATAATTTCTTTGGTATTTAGATAAAGGACTAGATCACCTAATATCGGTACTAAAATTTCAATACTGTTATGCCAATGTTTAAGGGTTTTAGTGTCATGATTTTCAAAATAAAGATCAACTAATTTTATTGGTAAATTATAATCTAATTCAATTTTTTCATATTCAAACATATATTATTTCCCTCCAAATACTTTAATGATATTATACTGTATTTTTCATTTATTTTAAAATATAAAGTAATAATCTAATGTTTTTATAATTAAGTATCTTAAATTTTGGTATCTTAGCTAAATTATATGCACCTTACTTAAATATCATAGTTTATTAAATTAAAATGTGATATTGTTAGGTTAAAGGAGGATACTATGAAAATAACCATAG
Source organism: Thomasclavelia sp. (assembly GCF_017889095.1). Lineage (GTDB taxonomy): Bacteria > Bacillota_I > Bacilli_A > Erysipelotrichales > Coprobacillaceae > Thomasclavelia. The sequence goes on from NZ_JAGHEW010000211.1 coordinate 9,954, forward strand.
ATTGTAATCAAGACAATGATTTAGAAATAATTATCAAATGTAAGCAGGTAGATGATCAAGTAAAAAAAATCATTGATTATTTTGAAGATAAAATTAGTATTGTTGGAAAAATAAATGAACGAGTTTATCAAATTGATGTTA
>NZ_JAGHEW010000212.1 GCF_017889095.1 Thomasclavelia sp.
ATTCAATCGCAATCTTTTTAGCATTTTTAATAAAATATGTATAAGTTGACTGATATAAAAACAAGCCAAAAACAAAAGTATACAAACAAATTAATCCGGTCATATCAATAATTCTTTCTTTTAACACTTGCAAATAATAACGATAATAAGATTCTGTTTTATAAAAACTCACACTGCCATCTAAATGATAATCATGAATTAAATCTTGATAATATTCATCATCGTATTGTTCATTTACTGGTAAAAGTAGATTACTATTAGTAATATAATCCATGTCAAAAGAATTATAAATTCTAATAATCGGATCTTTAAGTGAACTTTCTTCCATAATCAAATGAAAATCAAAATAACTGCCTGTATCTTCGACATAGATTATCTTTGGTTCTTCACTAATTCCAATATAATAGGGTTTTAAGTTATCATTTTGATATTTTTTTGGTACTAACAATGTATCATCTTCAAGTGCATTAATATCAACAATTTTTCCAGAAACATCTTTGATTGAATAATCAAAAACATTTAAATAATTTTTATTAGCCATAATATATGGGTGTTTCATGTATTTATCAATTTGAAAATCACCATTATGATCATAGAGAAATTGATTATTTTGATCTGAATATACTCTATATGTTTCAAAATCAAAGAAATAACCAATTTCCATAAAATGATCCACTAATTTTCGATCAAATGAATAGAAATCCCCAGCAAGACTTTGATTATTAGTCACAACTTCCTGGTATTTAGTAATCAATCGGTAATCATTGATAAGCGGTAAAGAAGCATTTACTGTCGTAACAAAAGGCTGTAATAAGATAGTACCAATAATGATCTTAATAACATAATTGGTATAAAGTACTTTGTTTAAATAACGATTATTTTTTAGATTTAAATAACTGCTAGAAAAATGAATATAAATAATCATACACATTAAAACCACTGGAATAAAAATTATAAATATGCCACTATAATAAACTAATCTTTGATAAAACTGATAATAAATACTCTCATTTATATTAGTAAAAACTAAAACACAAATCATTAACGTCATCAAAAAAACAAATAAGACTTTAATTAATAATGGTAAATATAATTTTAATGCAACAATTACCTTATTATACCCATTTAACATATAAATACATATTTTCTTATTATCCTTGGTAAGCAAAACACAATAAGCAACTATATAAGCAACTAACGAAATAATAAATGCATAAAATAATTTATTTAAATTATCTTCTACATACAATTCATCATCAGCTTGATGAAATTCCGCAGTATTATTTTCAATTTCTAACATAATATTATTTTGCTGGCAGGCTTTTTTCAACTTTTCTACAAATAAATCAATATTGTTACTATAAACATATATTGCCATATATGAAATGTCATTTATATTATCAAAACTTTGACAAAAAGGATAAAAATATAAAACACTATCACTGCTATTAAAATATGAATCATCAAAAGCGGTTAAATAATTATAAGCATCTTTATCCTCATAATATGAAGTATAATATTTATCATAATCATCTTTAGAAAAATCGATTACCTTGTTTTTATCTTTTAAATATAGTGGTGTTTTTAATTTTGAAGGTGCATAAATATAAAACTGTTTTGCAGTTTTATTCTGATTGTTCATCCCAGTAGTGCAATAAACTATGGTACTTTTTTCTTCTTTAGCCATATTCAATACCTCTGATAAAATACTACTTTTATCATCTTTACTGCTTATTAACAAATAATTTAGCAATATATCATCAGCATAACTTTCGTATTGATCTGTTTTAAAAAAAATTTGATTATTAGTTATTTCATAAAAATAATAGAATAATAAAATTGCAATAATTGCAGTAAAAATATAGATTATCTTTTTCAAAATTCTCTCACCTCCAATTTCTATTTCTATAAATTATAAGGGTAAGCAATACTTACCCTTATTTAACAATTAACTAAATTAAATTATCAGTACATGTGTGACTATGAGATTCTGCATATGAGTATACAGTTGATATATGCTTATCTTGCTGGGTATAATGAACACTACCACTAGCTAAGATATCACCACTTGAATTTTTAATATACATCATAGTTAAACCATTTTTATTACCAGAAAACTCTCCATCCATTGCTTGTCTACCATAATACATATCTTTACCATAAACCCAAGCATATCTCGCTTTATAAGAACCATTATGAGGTACACTTGCAGCATATGTACTTGTAATTGTCATAATCGCTAAAAGAAGCATACAAATAAACACTATTCCTGTCTTTTTCTTTTTCATAATAATTTCCCTTTCATTTTAATCTAATATTGTTTAAATTTAATGATAATAAGATAGCTAGCTAATCTATACCTTAATTCTAATTCAATGAGATAATAAGTCAACACATACAGATTATGATGCATAAATATTGATTATAATGCACTAATTAATTTAATAAAATATTAATAATTATATTTTATTACTGTAATAATCAAAAAATCAACTTTCTTATACAATTATTTCTTAAATCTAAAAAATTCGAATCACAAAATATATTTAAAACGAACTGTTTTTAACTAATATTTATGTGTTATTGAATTACAATAACTTTTTTATGTAAATGATAAATCTGCAAAAAATTTTAACTTTTAGATATAAAATAGTGATTTAGATTTAGATAAATTCGATATACTTAACAATTTTCTCTTCTAATTTTACAGAATTTCATGATTCACCTAAAATAGAAGACTATATTTTTTATAACATATATTCTCAAACAAAAAATAAGATTATCAAATTATTATTCAATAACCTTACTTTTAAAATCTCTAAATTATGAAATTATTTCGAAATACACACTTCCTAATTTCTTCTAACAATACTATTTATTAAATTTTTTATATTTGCTTAAACTTTTTGGCTCCTTTTCCTGTCCAAATAATAAAGTACAAGCGCTATTGACTGTAAAAATAGCTAAAAATGAAATAATAGAAGCCAATACAGCTAAACAATTTTTCTTAATAATACCAATCATGCTCTTCACCTCAACTCAATTTTACCATTTAAAAATAAACAAAAAAACATATTTTGTTCCAAAGAACAATATTGATAGCAAAATACATAATTAAACGAAATAATTGATAATCATTTTACATCATTTAGTTATTTTGTATAATATAATATAATATTAAATAATTATATATATTACATTTGAATTTTCAAACAATATAATGGATGTATAAATATTGATTTAGGAGGTTTGCAAGTGGCTAACAATATACGATCTGGCATAACATTAGCTCGGAAGAAAAATAAAATGGTATTATCTGAGTTAGCAAATAAATTAAAAATAGATGTTAATACTTTAAAAAGTTGGGAAAATGGTGCTGGTACTGTTCCTACCGATGTATTACTTGAAATGTCAAAAATATTAAAGGTGTCAATTGAGTACTTAATATTTGCAGACGATAGACCACCTCTCAATATTAGTAATTTAAATAAAAAACAAATTGAGATTATCTTATTTATGTATAAAACCTTTAAATATAAAGATTGGAGAAATATTGATTAATGGATATTGCAGATAAAATAAAATTTTTAAGGAAAGAATTTTTAAAAATGAATCAAACTACTTTTTCAAAAATCATTGGTGTATCAAGAGGTACAATTATTAATTGGGAAAATGGTATTTCACAACCAACAATGTCACATATTGCAATGATAGCTCAAATAACTAATGTTACAATTGATTATTTAGTTGATAAGAATAAAAAGCTAGAATTATCGGTCGTAGGTATAAATGATGAAGAATACATTATTTTAAAAGAATTAATAAGTTATTTTGAAAGTGAAAATAAACGATGAAAAATAAAGAACAAAAGTTATTTAGCATATTACAAAACAATAATATAAAAATTGAAAAGGATATTTTCTTATATGGCTATAGAATCTTTACTGATTATTTATTATTTTCATTTATCACTCTCCCCATACTAATTTATAATAAATGTCTAAAAATTGCCATTATATTTATATTCTTATATAGTTTATTAAGAAAATATATTGGCGGATATCATTTTAATAATAGATATTTGTGTATTATAATCTCTTCTTTAGTAACTATGTTTATTTCAATATTTATTAATTTATTCAAATTTAACAAATGGATAGTATGGATTATTTCTTGTATCCTAATAATAAATACAATTCTATTTACACCAATAGATCACAAAAATAAAAAACTAAATTTTAAGGAAAAAAAATATTATAAGAAAAAAGCAATTCTTATAGAAATTGTATATGTTATTATGCTTTTATTTATTACTAAAAATAACAATATTTATAAGTTAATAAACATAGTTTTTTTATTAAGTAATATTAATATAATTTTAGGTATTTTATTTAACAATTAAAATTACTATAAATTATTAAACTCTATTTTTATAGAAGTATTTATTCAACTATTATTCAAAAATAATGTTATAATATGGATAAATTATAAATATATATTATGAATTGTATTGCTTTATCAAATATAATTCATGATAAAATTGGGAGGGAAAAATGAAAATTATAATTTGCGATGATGATATGCATGATGCATTACATTTAAAATTATGTATTGAAGAATTGCTTTTAAGAATTAATGTTA
>NZ_JAGHEW010000213.1 GCF_017889095.1 Thomasclavelia sp.
TAGAGGAATTTGAAAATGCGATGAAAGATGTATATACAACGTCAGTTTGTCAATCAACTATTGATGAAAGCCCAATGGCATACAAAAATATTAATGATATAATTGATAATATTCAAGATACAGTTGACATACTTGAAATCATTAAACCAATTTATAACTTTAAAGCACATTAATTAGCTAAATATAGGAGGGGTACCATGTATAATCATCAATTAGATACTTTTATTGCTGTAGCGGATGCTGGAAGTTTTAATAAAGCTTCTGATTCGTTATTTATTTCTCCTAATGCTATTATGAAACAGATTAATTTATTAGAAGCAAATTTAGGCTTCCCTTTGTTTAAACGTACGCATCGGGGTTTAGAATTAACCAAGTCAGGAGAATCTTTATATCATGATGCAAAATATATTATTCAATATTCAAAAGAGGCGATTATAAGAGCAGAGAATCAATCGGATAATCAACATATTTTAAGGATAGGGGTATCTTTTACAACACCTGTTGAATTCCTTGTTTCATTATGGTTAAAAATACAGATGCTTGAACCAAAATTAAAGTTTGAACTGATATCATTTGAAAACACACCAGAAAATGCTCGGGAAATAATGAGAAATTTTGGTCAAAATATTGATATGGTTGCTGGGATATATAATGATAATTTATTAAAAGAAAGAAAGTGTACTGCTTTTTTCTTATATAAAACTAAGATCTGTTGTGCTGTGCCGCTTAATCATCCGTTAGCCAAAAAAGACAAGTTAGAAATAGAGGATTTATTTAATCAAGATGTTATGATATTAAGAAAATTTTATTTAGATAGTTTTGATAAAATTAGAAACGATTTGACAATGAACTATCCACAAATTCAACTAAATGATATTCCTTTTTTCAATGTCCATGCATTTAATCAATGTGTTAATGAAAATAAAATAATTTTAGTAGTTAATGAATGGAAAAATATTCATCCAATGTTGAAAATAATTCCGATGGAATGGGATTATAGTATACCGTTTGGAATAATGCATTCTTTTAATCCTTCAAAAGATATGCAGTTATTTTTAACAGCACTTAAACAATTATATAAATAAGTATTAACTTTTAGGTTAATACTTATTAACTAAAAGAGAATTCTCATGATTCTCTTTTTTTTATATACTAAAGCCAAGAAAAAAAGGAGGAAATATCAATGAAAAAAAGTATTTTAAAAATATCACTATTATCAGTTTCAATGTTAGTAACGACAGCACCGGCAATCAATGCTAACATTCCTAGTATGGCTAAAGCTTTTAGTGAAATTCCATTATCAATGGTAGAGATGATTTCAACTATTCCATCATTATTTTTGATGATTTCAGTATTAACTAGTAGTTTTATAGCAAAGAAGATTGGCTATAAACAGACAATATTATTAGGATTAGTAATTACTGCTTGTTCTGGAATCATACCGGTATTTATTAATAATTTTTACATTGTTTTAATTTCAAGAGCGTTATTAGGATTTGGAATCGGTTTGTTTAATTCTTTATTAATAGGATTAATCAATTATTTCTTTGATGGAGATGAAAAGACATCACTTATCGGCTATCATGAGGCATTAGGTGGCTTTGGTGGTATAATCATCACTTATGTTGCCGGACAGTTATTAAATATAAATTGGCAGGCATCTTTTTTATCGTATGCTATTGCTTTTCCTGTGATTTTCCTATTTTGGAAGTTTGTACCAAAAGTAGAAACTGTAGATATATTGAGTAAAACATCAAAAAAAGAAGAAAAAGCTGATAATTTTCAAAACGGATCATTCATTATTGCGTTTATGGTTTTGATTTTTATTGGTGCAGTATTTAATATGACAATGGGGATTAAAATTTCAGCTTTGATTGAAGAAATAGGTTATGGAACAGCAAGTGACGGCAGTTTGGTACTTATGTTGCTTAGTTTTGGTTCTATGTTATCTGGATTTTTGTTTGGAAAAATGTTCAAAATGCTTAAAGATTATATTTTATCTTTAGGATTTATTGTCGTTGCGATTGCAATGTTGATTATTGGGATTTCCAACAATATGATTTTAACAGTTATTGGTGGATTTTTAATTGGTTTTGGATTTAGAGTTATGATGCCTTATCTAACAAATATTGTTAATAATTCTCATCTTAAAAATCCTGCATTAGGAACGTCATTACTTATTGTTGCATATAATCTGGGTAGTGCGTTAGCACCATACGGTAGTTTATTGATTCAACAATTATCTTGGACAGATAATTTAAGAGGAGTTTTTTATCTTGATTGTTTAGGTTTTGTTATTTTAGCTATAATCACAGCTGGTATTATTACAATTAAAAATTTAAATTTAAAGAGGAATAAGTCAGTAAAGAAAATTGGAGAAAAAGATTTTATTTATTAAAATGAGAGAAAGAAAAATTATTAATGAATAAAATACATATTTATTGTGATGAAGAACATAGAGAGTAAATTATTTAAATTCTAAAAGTTAATCAATAATAGATTCTTTAGTATCCAAGTGAAGGATACTAAAGAACTCATTGGGCATTTCCCTGCAGCTTGCAGCGTAATGTCGAACGAAGTATGATATGATAAATTGTGTAAAACAATTTATTATCGAAATCACAGAAAATATAACTGCAAGGCAAATATTTGCTGAATGTCTACAAGTCAAAAAACAACTGCATTATAGTAATGTAGTTTAATTCTGGTTTTACGAGGATGTTTTTAAACAGCAAAATAAATAGAAGTTATTGTTATCTTTAAATTGAAATCGTTATTTCTATATAATTTTATGTAACATCTTTTATGGTTGGCTATTTTTGCAGCAAATGATTTGCTGGTTAATACAATCATAGATAATATAAACTCGTTTCTTAAAATAAGAGCTGGGAGATATTATCTATATTAACCCGATTAAAATTTGATAGATAAGATGATATTTATTTTGATATTATAATTAGGGTTGAAAGTATATTCTAAAGATAAAAAACTATAAAATATCTATTACAATTTATATTGCATGTAAAGATGTTTTATTAAATTGAAGTATAGCTTTGAAGTCTAATCCAAAGGATTATTTTAGAAGTAAAATAGACATTTAACTAAACTAATTTTAAAAAAACTAAAAAAAGTTTAGTTATCAACCCATTTGTGGTATACACCATATTGGTGATTACATGAAACAAATATATTTTAGAGGGTGATTTCCCGTTAACGTTAAAATATAATTCTTTAGAAGATAAAAGATTATATGTGAATAGTATTATAGATGAGATATATGATAAAGATATTAAGAAAAATAACAAAATTAGAAAAAGAAATATTTTTGAAAAAATTCAAACATACATTATTAATAATTTTGGGGCGACAACTTCAGTAAATGCATTATGCAGCTATCTTAAAAAAAATGGTGATAATGTATCTAAAATTACCGTCTATAATTATTTGAAAATACTTGAAAATGCGAAAATAATATCTAAATGTAAAAGATTTGATATGAAAAGTAAAAGATCATTAAATGGGGAAGAAAAATATTATTTGACAGATCTAAGTTTTTATTTTGCTAAGAATACAGATAATAGGATCAACTATGGTCCAGTTCTAGAAAATATTGTTTATAATTATTTAAAATCATTAGGATACAATATAAGTATTGGAAAGATTGGTGGATTAGAGGTTGATTTTATAATTAGAAATTTAGTTAATGATTATGCTTATATTCAGGTTGCTCGTACTATTGACAATGATAATTATGATGAAAATGGAAAAAATAGAACAGAGGAAAGAGAATATCGTCCTTTAGAGAATATTTCCGATGGTTATAGTAAATATCTGTTTACAATGGATAGATTTCTTCAAAAACGAAAAAGCATATTATTTTAATTTTACTACATATAATAAATTTGGTATAATTAGATAGGATTATTTACAGTCCAGTCGAAAGATATGAATATATCTGGGGCGAATCCATATTTCAGAAAGCATAGATGCGACTATGGTATGGCTATAAAGAAATAACTTTGAGTTATATAAGTTTATTTCTTTATGGGTGTAAAAGTAGGAGGAAATATAAATGGCATAAAATACTATGAAGTTTGATGTTAACAATTAGTTTTAGGTATTTTTAGAACATGCTTTAACAATAAAACTTTGTAGATAAGGAGTGGGTAATTTTACGCACTCTTTTTATTCTATAGAATTATTTATAAGTTTTACTTATGATAAAGATAAGAAATTGAAATTGATTGAAAGTAGGTAAAAGGATAAAATAAGTATCAGAAAGGGGCGATATTATGGAATATGTAAATTTAGGTAATACGGGATTAAAAGTATCTAAGTTATGTCTTGGATGTATGGGATATGGTCAAAATGAAAAAGGTGGTATTCAAGGAAAAACGAGTGAAAAAGAGGCTAAAGAAATAATCAAACATGCTTATAAACAAGGAATTAACTTTTTTGATACCGCTAATTATTATGCTTTAGGTGAAAGTGAAAGAATTTTAGGAGAAGCAATTGAAGAACTTGGAGTTCGTGATGAAGTTGTCATTGCAACTAAGCTATATTATCCAATGTATGATGGTGCTAATGCTAAAGGGTTAAATCGTAAGGCAATTTTTAGAGAAGTAGAAAATTCTTTAAAACGCTTAAAAACTGATTATATTGATTTATATATCATTCATCGTTGGGATTATACTACCCCAATAGAAGAAGTAATGTGTGCTTTAAATGATCTTGTTCGAATGGGTAAAGTACGTTATATTGGAGCTTCAGCAATGTTTGCCTGGCAATTTATGGAAGCTAATGCTGTTGCTAAAGAACATGGCTGGACCCAGTTTATTTCAATGCAAGATACATTAAATTTATTAAATCGTGAAGATGAAAGAGAAATGGTTAAAATGTGTCAGTATAAAAATATCGCGATCACACCATTTTCACCAATTGCTCACGGTGCTTTAGTTAAACCGTATGATGCACCGAGAGTGGATAGCCTAGGAAAATTACAAAATGAATATGTATTAAAACACGATCAAGAAATTGTTAAAAGAGTATGGGAAGTTGCCGCAAATAAAGAAGCTACGCCAACTCAAATTGCGATTGCCTGGCTACTTTCAAAACCATATATTACAGCACCAATTGTTGGTGGCGGCAAACAAAAATATGTTGATGAAGCAATTAAAGCAATGGATATCAAGCTAACTGATAAAGAAATTAAATATTTAGAAGAACCGTATGTTCCCCATACAATATATGGATTTAGATAAGATGAGGTTACCAATAACCTCATCTTATAATTTGAGGAGGGTATAGATGGAAAATATAATGGGTACAGAAAAAATAAGTAAACTAGTATTAAAAACGGGATTACCGCTAATGTTTTCTTTATTGATAAGTTCAATGTATAATTTTGTTGATAGTATTTTCGTTTCCCATGTAAGTGAAAATGCATTAACGGCAGTATCTCTATCATCACCAGTACAAGTATTAGTATCAGCATTTGGCTGTGGGATTGCGGTTGGTTTAAATGCAGTTGTTTCTAAAGCCCTTGGCCAAAAGAATCAAACGAAAGTAAAAAATGCTACATCAGCATCATTTTGTTTAGGAATTTTAGCATGGATCATTATTGCCGTTCTAGCAATTTTATTTATCAAACCATATTTCATTTGGCAATCTGGCGGAAATCAAGAAATAGCTGAATACGGAATTGCTTATTTAAGTGTTTGTATGCTGTTTAGTTTCGGTCAAATGGGACAATGGATATTTGATCGTCTAGTTATTGCAAGCGGGAAATCTAATTTATTTATCTTTACTCTTTCAGCCGCTTCTTTAACTAATTTAATTTTAGACCCAATCTTTATTTTTGGTTATTTTGGACTGCCGGCAATGGGTACTTTAGGAGCAGCAATTGCAACGGTTATTGGTCAATGTGTAGGCTGTATAGCAGGGTATATCATTAATAAAAAGTACAACAAAGAAATACCAATTGAATTTACATTACATCCTAATTTAAAAAGTATGATACAAATTTTAAAAGTTGGGATTCCTACTGCGATCGTTCAAAGTATTTCTTCTTTTGTAGGAATATTTATGAATTCAATCTTAATAAGTTTTTCAACTACTGCAATAGCTATTTATGGTATTTGTACTAAGATCCAAAATTTAGTTTTAGTAGGAGTTCATGGAATTGATAATGGTGTAATACCAATTGTAGCATATAATTATGGAGCTAATAAACCAGCAAGAATTAAAGAAACTAGAAAGTGGGCAACTATATTTTCATTAGCTATTTATGGTATCTTTTTTATTGTTTTAGAAATATTCACTAAAAACATTCTAGTAATTTTTGATGCATCACAAGATATGATGAATATGGGAGTAGGGGCTCTTAGAATAATGTCAATCAGTTTTTATTTATCACATATATGTTTAGTTATAGCTGCTATGTTACAAGGATTAAGTCTTGGTACAAAAAGTATGTATTTAACCATGATGCGACAAGTTATTTTTCCTTTTGGATTAGTTTTTATTTTTCAATTTTTTCAAAATATTAATTTAATCTGGCTGGCTTTCATTCTAGCTGAATTATTTACCATTCCTATTGGAATTTATATGTATAATAGTACGATGAAAAAGATGTTTTAAAAAATACTTTTTTTACTTATAAATAGAAAGTATTAGTTGATAAAATAAGGTGAAGGAATTGAAATTGAATTCAAGTCTTAGATGAATACATTAAAGTTTAAGAATTTGATTAAATTATGTGTAAAGGAAATTGTTGCTTTAGCAAATATTAAAGGAGATTATCTAGAAACTCATGACAGTATAAATAATGAAATTATTAGAGAACTTTGTAGATGTACTAAAAAACAAGCGACAATGTACACTACTAAAATGAGAAAAGAAAATATAATTGAAATGATTGGAGTATCTACCGCAACTAGGTATATAAAGAAATAGGTACGCAAAGTATTAAAAAGTATGAAAAGGAAGATGATGAAGCAGTGTTATTAAGTTAAGTCATTGATGACATTATGTATATCTCCCATTTTTCATGTTACAATTATATATTATTATCTTAATGTAATAATTTTCAACAATACAAAAGAAATCAAATTATTATTTATTTTATAAAGAAAATTCCATAAACAACAATAAAAGCAAAGAAAATAAGAACTGCGCCTCCAATTGCAAGACATTCTTTGATAATTTTTTTGCTACCATTTATGTCATTGTATATTGAAGATATTTTTTCACTATTTATATTTTTTTCTCTTACTTCTTGCACATCAATATCCTTTACCAATTCATCTAATGATACTCCAAAATAATCACTCAATAATACCAAACGTTGAAAATCAGGATAAGATTGACAAGATTCCCATTTTGAAATGGTTTGTCTAGAAATTTTTAGTTCATTACCTAATTCTTCTTGTGAAAGTCCTTTGGATTTTCTTAGATTGATTAGCTTTTCGTTAAAATTCATTTTAATACCTCCTAAAGTTGTTTTAATTTGCGATCGCAAGAAGACTATTGCATATACAAACAATTTTTTCAACCAATCTTTGTTGGAAATTTGTCAACCAATCATAACAAAGACATCATTTTACGTTTTGAAAGTAATTTTTGTATTTTCATTTAAGCATTTATTAAAAACGTCAAAGTAGAATTGAGCATGATTTTAGCCATTTGTAATAAAAAGACTGTAAAAAACAGTCTTTTTACAACCAGTAATTTCGCCAGAAAACTTCACTTAATTCTCTAAGTAAAATCATTAAGCCTGTTCGATCGTCAACATTATAACCATTAACTTTTCTTGGTTCACCATAAAAATATAATGGAATATCAACAATTTGGCTTAATGGATTTTTATTAAAGTGAGTCACACTTATAGTTGTTACTTCTCGCAATTTTGCATCTTTAGCAAGCTCAATAAGTCGTTTATTTTCACCACTAGCACTAATAATAAAAATCAAATCATTTTTATCACAGTGTTTTACCTCAAAATCAATATCATGATAATTTTGATAACATTCAGCTCTTTTTTCAATACAGCGCATATTTCTAACCATCATTTCACAAAAGGAAAGAGAATCACCAACTCCAATGAAATGAATCTTTTTGGCAACAATTAACTTTTTAGTAACATCGTATAATATATCATAATTGATCAGTTCCATAGTTTTAATGACATTATTAGGAATTTTTAATTGGTGTAGCTGATCTTGGTGTTGATACTCTTCCTGAATCAGTATTTTTAGCTGTGAAAAACCACTATAACCGAGTTTTTTAGCTAAACGCATAATTGAATTGGGAACAGTATATAAATCATTAGCAATTTTTTGAATCGAGATATTTTGGATATTATTGCGATGACGACGAATATAATCAATAATTTCATCATCGGTATCATTTAATTGAAACTCATATTTTAAAACACGATCTTCAAAATTCATATACACACCTACCCTTGTTGATTATATTATTCTATCATAAAAAATGTTTTATTTGTATTCATGTAGAGTGTTTTGTGTATTTATACACAAAACAAAATATAAACAGACAAATATTGTGCAAAAATGAGGAATAAACGGTGTATAAATAATCTTGTGCTAAAATTCTGGTTGTAAAGATAAATAATAAATATTACGGGAGGAACAAGATGGAATTATCAAGATTGACAAATGAAAGATTGATTACTTTAAATAGTGATTATTCGAGTAAAGAAGAATTAATTAAGTATTTAATTTCAAAATTGTATCAAGAAGGTAAGATTACTGATGAACAAGAATTTTTCAAAGCGGTAATGGCAAGAGAAAAATTAACACCAACGGGAATTGATGCGGGACTAGCAATTCCACATGGTAAATCTGAAGTTGTAAATGAGGCATCATTTGCAGTAATGACTTTAAATAAACCAATTAAAGATTGGGAAAGTGTTGTTGAAACAAATCAAGTGCAATATGTTTTCTTGTTAGCTATACCACAAACTGATCAAGAAAATAAACAAATGCAATTACTAGCAGAAATGATGACAAAAATGTCAAATCAAGAATATACTAAAAAATTATATTCTTCAAAAACAGTAAGTGAATTTTATCAAAATTTAGATGCTGATATCAGTGAAGAAAAGATCAAAGTATTTGATAAGACGATTGTAGCAGTAACTGCATGCGCAGCCGGAATTGCTCATACTTATATGGCAGCTGAAGCTTTGCAAAAAGCGGGACAAGAATTAGGCGTAAATGTGTATGTAGAAAAACAAGGTGCTAATGGGATAGAAGATCGTCATACTAATGAAATGTTAAAAGAAGCTACTGCTGCTATTTTTGCCGTAGATGTTGCTGTAAAAGAAGAAACTAGATTTTCACATTTACCAATTGTAAAAACTAAAGTATCAACGCCATTAAAATCGGCTAAAGAACTTATTTTAGAAGCATTGGATAAAGGAGAAAAAACAACTCGTGGTGAATTTGTAGAACAAGTTAGACAAGATGATACTGGTTTTATTGCGACTGTAAAAGAAGCGGTATTAACTGGGATTAGTCATGTTATTCCATTGATTGTTGCAGGTGGGATGATTTCTGCAATTTGTGTAATTGGAGCACGTTTATTTGGTTTTACAGATTTATTGAATACAGAAGGAAGCTGGCTATTTTTAATTAAAGGAATGGGAAGCAATTTACTAGGTACATTGATGGTTCCGGTATTAGCTGCTTATATGGCATATAGTATTGGTGATAAACCAGCTTTAGCAGCTGGATTTGCTTCAGGATTATGTGCTAACACTGTTGGTGGTGGTTTCTTAGTAGGAATGTTAGGTGGTATTTTAGCAGGATATTCAATTAGATATCTAAAAAAATGGATACCAGCCAAAGGAACATTTGCAGGATTTATTAGTTTTGTAGTTTATCCAGTATTATCATGTTTAAGTGTTGGAATTATTTTACTTTTAATTTTAGGTAAACCGGTAGCGTTTATTAATCAAACATTAGTTGACTTTTTAGGAAGTTTAGCTGGTTCTAATGCGGCTATTTTAGGAGCAGTAATTGGAATTATGGTTTCTTTTGATTTAGGTGGACCAGTAAATAAAGCAGCTTATGCTTTCTGTGTTGCTGCTATGGCTGAAGGGGTATTAATGCCATATTGTGCTTTTGCATCAGTTAAGATGGTTTCTGCTTTTGCAGTTACTTTTGCAACAAAATTCAAAAAAGATTTATTTACGCCTGAAGAAAGAGAAGTAGGAAATTCAACTTGGTTACTTGGGTTAGCTGGAATTACCGAAGGAGCAATACCGTTTATGATGGCAGATCCAATTAGAGTAATTCTTTCATTATGTACTGGTTCTGCAATTTGTGGTGCTATTGTTGCTTTATTTAATATCGGGTTAGATGTTCCTGGTGCAGGAATATTCTCTATCTTTGTTTTAACTGCTGATAATGTTCCAGTAGCTATGTTTGTTTGGTTCTTTGCTGCTGTATTAGGAGCTGTTATTTCGGCTGCTTTATTAATTATTACTAGAAAGAATAAACTAAAAAAAGCTGACTAGGAGATATAAAATGGCAAAATACGTACATATTGTTCCACATGTGCATTGGGACCGTGAATGGTATTTTTCAGCAGAAGAATCAAAACTTTTATTAATTAATAATATGGAAGAAATTATGGATCGTCTAGAAAACGATCCTGATTATCCAACTTATACTTTAGATGGTCAAACCGCAATCTTGGAAGACTATTTAACATTAATGCCACAAAATAAAGAGCGTTTAACAAAATTAATTCAAGCAAATCGATTGATCATTGGACCGTGGTATAGTCAAAGTGATGAAATGGTTGTTGGCGGTGAATCAATTGTTCGTAATTTGTTATATGGGCATTTAGATTGCAAACAGTTTGGTCCAGTGATGAAAATCGGATATTTACCAGATTCATTTGGACAATCAGGACAATTGCCGATGATTTTAAATGGATTTAATATTTATCGCAGTATCTTTTGGCGAGGTACAAGCGAAAGAATGGGAACTGATAAGACAGAATTTTATTGGCAAAGTGATGATGGCAGTAAAGTATTAACACAACTATTACCTCTGGGATATGCGATCGGTAAATATCTTCCAACTGGTTATGAAGAATTAAAAAAACGTTGTGATAAATATATGCCAGTATTGGATAAGGGAGCAACATCTAATCATATTTTACTTCCTAATGGTCATGATCAAATGCCGTTACAAAAGAATATTAATGATGTCATGAATCAATTGCATCATATTTATCCAGAAAAAAAATTCTTTTTAAGCAATTATGAACAACTATTTCAAGAATTAGAAAAAACAACTAATTATGATACTATTCATGGTGAATGTTTAGATGGAAAATATATGCGGGTTCATCGTTCAATTTATTCATCACGCAGTGATATCAAATCATTAAATACACTGTTAGAAAATAAATTAACTAATCTTTTAGAACCGCTAGCTAGTATAGCCCATTCTTTAGGTTTTGAATATTTTCATGGAGCAATTGAATCTATTTGGAAAGACATGCTTAAAAATCATGCTCATGATTCAATTGGCTGCTGTTGTAGTGATAAAGTACATGATGAAATTAAAAATCGCTTTGTTCTTGCAAATGAAAAAATTGATCGATTAATTGATTTTTATCAACGCAAAATTACGGATGCGATTGATTACAACATTTCATTAGATAAATTAACAGTATTTAATTTACTACCATATTCACGCAAAAAAGTTATTGAAGCTAATATAGTAACGAGAATGAAATCATTTGAGCTTGTTGATGCCAATAAGCAATCAATTCCGTTTAAAATTATCAAACAGGAAATAGTTGATCCCGGTTTAATTGATCGTCAAATTGTTCATTATGGTAACTATGATCCATTTGTTCGTTACACGATCCAGTTTATTGACGAAGTTGTAGCAATGGGATATCAAACATATTTTATCTTAGAATCAAAAACAATGCCAAAGCTACAAAATCAAATAGTTGATAAATTAGAAAATAAATATTATCAGATTCATATTCAAAAAAATGGGACATTATCAATATATGATAAAATTAATAAAACTAAATATGATCAAGTATTACTATTAGAAGATAGTGGTGATGATGGAGATGGCTATGATTATTCAATGCCTATAAAAGATATGGTCATTACATCAAACGATGTTATCGCTAAATCTCAAATAGAAAAGCAAGGATTGAAAACAGTTGCTATAATCGATTATGATCTAGCGTTACCTAAAGATATCAACTCACGTAATCAAAAATTAAAAGATGGCAAGATTCATGTTGAATTTAAAGTAGAGTTATTTGATGATAGTAAATATATCAATATTCAAGCTAATATCGATAATCAAGTAAAAGATCACCGTTTAAGAGTATTAATACCTACTCTAGTTAACGGTAAGGAAAGTTTAAGTGATAATCAGTTTGGAATGATTCATCGACCAGTTTATGACCAGGCTATGGATATTTGGGAAAAAGAAAAATGGGTGGAACGGCCTGATTCTATTTATCCGATGTTATCTTATGTGACAATCAAAGATAGTCAAATTGCTCTTATCACTAACTCAATTAGAGAGTATGAAATTATTGGTGATAATTATGATACGATGGCGATAACTTTATATCGAAGTGTTGGGTATTTAGGTAAAGAAAATCTTGTTAGAAGACCAGGAAGACCTTCAGGAATAAAAATGGAAACGCCAGATTCTCAGTTGCTTGGAACAATGAAATATGATTTTTGTTTAACTACTTATGATGAAGCTAGTGCTTTATCGATGATTGCAAAAGAATGTTTAACACCATTAGTGACTTATAATAAAATGCCATATAATGCCATGAAGTTAAATGATGTTGATTTTAATACACCATATATTTATTCCTTTTTTAAACAAAATCATAAGAATTTAACTTTAAGTACCCTAAAAAAAGCTGAAAATGATGATAGTTATATTATCCGTGTTTTTAATACTAACACTAAACCACAAAAATTAGAATTAAATATACCAATCAGCCAATCAGTAAATTTAAATGAAGAACAAATAGATTTCCAAAAAGAAGTTAAATATAATCAAGTACAATCATATATAATAAAAAATGACTAAAATAGTTATTGCTTGTGATTCATTTAAAGAAAGTATGAGTGCTAAGGACGCATGTAAAGCCATTGAAAAAGGAATTAAGGCAGTTGACCGCACAATTGACTGCCTTTCAATTCCCATGGCTGATGGTGGTGAAGGAACAACTGAAATATTAATGGAAGCAGCTAATTGTCTACCAGTTTTTCTAACTGTCCATGATCCCTTTCATCACTTAATAGATATTAGTTATGGAATGAATCAAGATGGACTAGCAATTATGGATGTTGCTTTAGCTTGTGGGCTAAATTTAATTCCCAAAGATAAACGAGATCCTACTAAAGCATTAAGCACTGGTGTTGGTGAAATGATTAAAGATGCTATTATTAATGGAGCTAAAGAAATTATTATTGGTTTAGGTGGTAGTGGTACAAATGATGGCGGATTTGGATTACTTTATGCTATAGGTGCAGTTTTTTATGATAGTAATGATAAAAAATTACCATTATCTTATCAATCAATTATTAAGATTAATCGAATTGATTTAAGCAAAGTAAATGAATTATTGAAAAATTGTCAAATATTTGTAGCAAGTGATGTCGAAAATGTTTTTACGGGTTTACATGGAGCAACATATACTTTTGGTAAGCAAAAAGGTGCTTCTTTAAAACAGTTAGATATATTAGAAAAGTCATTATTACATTTTCAAGATATTGTTGAAAAACAATATCACATTGATTTAAGTAAAATAGCTAAAACTGGTGGAGCTGGTGGTATTGGCGGTGCTTTATATCTAATCAAAGCTCTGCTGGTTAGTGGAATTGATCTTGTTTTAGATAAAGTTGAGTTTGAAAAACAAATCAAAGATGCTAACTATATATTTACTGGTGAAGGCAGTATTGATGGTCAGACTATTAATGGAAAAACAATCTCCGGAATTATTAAGATAGCTAAAAAATATCATGTTCCTGTAATTGCTTTAGCTGGTCGGATAAATCAGGATGCTACTAATTTATATGATCTTGGTTTAACAGCAATGTTTTCGATTACTAATGAAGCTAAACCACTAAAAGAAGCATTAAAGGATGGTAAGTCATCTTTAATGTTAACTACACAAAATATTATTAGATTATTAAA
>NZ_JAGHEW010000214.1 GCF_017889095.1 Thomasclavelia sp.
TATTTTCCAACATTGCTACATCATAGCTAACATAAGCCTGGGTTAATACTAATCCACTGCCACATTCTTTGTAACAGGCACGATACATTTCTAATAAATGATTAAAAGTTTCTTCCTGGAGATACATCGAATAATTAGTTCGTGGTATTCCTAAAGTAGTTACTAGATTTTTAGGCTCATAACCACCAATATAAGTTGTGTTATTGACTACTAAATTAGCCTGGCTAGGATTATAGTTGCGTCTTACATTATCCGCTAATTCACTTGAAAATAAAGTTGTTAGTGAGGATTTAGTAAAATTATTTGTCAGCAGTTTAATTTGATCAGCCAAATCATCTTCTTTGATTTTATCATCATTAAGCATGATTTCTACATAATTATTGGTATCACTAATATATGTATAATCAGTTTCATCATACAATGAACGAATTAATTGATAATAATCAATATTATCAAAATCAAAACTATCTTGATTGATATATGCCGCAATCAAATCATTACGAACTAAAGTATTACAATAAGATATAGCATCACTTCCATAAGCAACTTCTAATTTATTGGCTAGCTGATTACCCGTTGCAATCAGATCTTCATAACTAGCATATTTATTAGTTTTATCTAGGGCATTATAGAACTGATAATACTTTAAATTAAAATCAGGATAAGTAATATACTTGATAAATTCAGCTACCGGGATAGCATTTTCAATCAAATATTCCTGCTCTTGATCATCTAAATATTGTTCAATCAATGCCCGATTATCGTTATTGATGCCATTAACACGATAAAAACGATCATACTTTAAATTGATGGCAACAAAAGCAATTACAAAACATAATGTAACTAAGATATATAAATGTCCTCGACGTAGTTTCATAAAATCACCTGCACTAATTATATACTAATCATTACAAAAACACCACTAAAATCAAAAAGGAATTAGCTATAACTCTAATTCCTTAAATCTAATCAACTCAAATACTGCCTGGATCCTTGAATCAACACCTAATTTCTGGATCACATTAGAAATATGATTACGAACTGTTTTTTCACTAATTCCTAGTGTTTTAGCAATTTCTTTAGTTGATTTATTTTTCACTAACAAATCAAAAATTTCTTTCTCTCTAGGAGTCAGAATAATATTCATTATCACTTCACCTCATATTTTATCTTATGTAAAAAGTGATTTTAAGTGTCATTTTTAAGAATATTAAATAGATTTGCGGCTACTTCTTTAGGTAAAACAGTTTCTAGTTCTTCAATACTGGCTTCTTTTAACCGTTTGACACTGCCAAACTTTTTAAGCAATGCTTTTTTACGTTTAGGACCAATCCCTTCAACATCATCTAAAATTGACTGGAACAGTGATTTTGAACGAACATTTTTATGAAAACTGATTGCATAGCGATGGACTTCATCTTGCATTCTGGTTAATAAAAAGAATAATTCACTTTTACGATCAATCACCACTTCTTCACCATTACTATCTAATAACATCGAAGTTGAATGCCGATCATCTTTAGCTAAACCACATACCATGATATCTAAATTTAAGGCATCAATGACTTCTTTAGCTACTTTAATTTGTCCTTTTCCTCCATCGACAATAATTAAATCCGGCTTTTCTAATCCTTCCATCAAGACCCGATAATAACGACGATAAATAACTTCTTTCATACTGGCATAATCATCAGGGCCTTCAACGGTTTTAATTTTAAACTTGCGATAATCTTTTTTTGAAGGAACACCATCTTTAAAACAAACCATTCCGGCAACCGCATAAGCTCCTTGAATATTCGAGTTATCAAATAATTCAATTCTTCTAGGCATCCTGATTCCAAGTAAGTTACCTAACTGCTTGATTGCTCCAATGGTAGCTGCCTCATTTTTTTGAATCAGCAAGAATTTCTTTTCTAACTGCTCCTTGGCATTTTCATTAGCCATTTCTACTAAACTTGCTTTATTTCCTTTTTGCGGTTTGATGATTTTACAGCTAACAATCTCTTTTAATAATTCAACATCAAGATCTTTAGGTACTAATAATTCTTTAGGTTCTGTATTTTCCTGATAAAAGCGAACTAAAAAGGAAATAATTTGTTCTTGATAATCATCCTGTAAAGGGACTAAATTTAAATCACGAGCCAATAATTTACCATTACGCATAAAAAACAATTGTAAACATAAATAACCCTTATCAAAATAATAACCGATAATATCCCGGTCAACCAGATCATTAAATTGGACATGCTGCTTACTAGTAACATGATTAATATGATTAATTAAATCACGACATTCCTTGGCTAATTCATAATTTTGAACTTCACTTGCTGAAAACATTTTGCTGGTTAGATCATCAATGACTTCTTTAGTATCACCCTGGATAAACTTGGTTATCTTGGAAGTTAACTGTTTATAAGTATCTTGATCAACGGTTTGAATACATGGTGCTAAACATTGATTCAAAGAATAATACAAACATGGTTTTTTAGGAATATGATTGCATTTTCTAAGCGGAAACAGACGATTTAATAATTTGAAAGTTTCCCTGGCCGCCGTCCCATCAGGAAAAGGACCAAAATGTTTATGTTTTTTTTCCTGAGCATTCCTAACGATCTTTAAGCGGGGATGTTCTTCTTTTGTTAACTGGATATATGGATAATATTTATTATCCATAAATGAGATATTGTATTTAGGCGAATAATCTTTGATTAAATTGATCTCTAATAACAATGCTTCTTTTTCCGAATCCGTAACAATATAATCAAAATCAACAATTTCCTGAACTAATTTAGTTGTTTTATAATTATGAGCACCGACAAAATATGAAGAAACCCGATTTTTTAATTTCTTCGCTTTTCCAACATAAATAACTTCATCATTTTTATCTTTCATTAAGTAACAGCCTGGCTGTAACGGTAATAAAGATAATTTATCTTTGATCATCTGACGATCCATTATTCAAAATATACTAGAGTTGCCCCTAGCCCTCCTTCATTAGGTCCGCCATCACGATAACTAACCACGTTTTTATTTTTCTTTAATAACTGACGAACACCATTACGTAAAGCACCGGTACCCATACCATGGATAATCCGTACCATTGAATAATTATTCACTAAAGCATTATCTAAGAATTTATCAACATTTAACATTGCTTCTTCATAACGCTGACCAATGATATTTAATTCCACACTTTGATTTGATGACTTACGAACCGCTTTAATATTAGAACGAACTTTTTTCGGTTTAACTTTCTTCGATACAAACATTACTTCTTCACTCTTGGCATTGACTTTAAGACCACTCATATCAATCGTCAAAATGCCTTTTTTATTGATCGATAATACTTCTCCCTGGCGATTAGCTGATAATACTTTCACAACATCCCCTACTTGATAAACGTGGTTTTCATGGTTGACCGGTTTTTGGTTTTCATGTTTCATTAAATCTAAATTTCTTTTAGCATTAATTATGACATGCTGTTTCAACTCGGCTTCTTTTTTTAGATCTTCAACCACTAAGTCAATTTGTCCTTTAGCATCTTCCAATAACTGATTAGCTTCATCTTTAGCAGCCTGTAACAATTTTTCTTTTTGCTTTTCATAATTATTAATCAAACGCTGATATTTATCTTCTTTAACTTTAGCAGCTTCAATTGATTTAGCTAATTCTTCTTTTTCTTTTATAGTCGCTGCGATTTCATCCTGTAACTTTTCCAACAATTTTTGACTATCAGTCATACTTGCTTCTTTAATTTGAAAAGCCAAATCGACAATTTCTGGTTTTAATCCTAACCGTCTTGAAATCTCAATGGCATAAGAATTACCAACACTGCCTGATAACAATCGATAAGTAGGTCGCATTTTTTCTTGGTCAAATTCAACTGCAGCGACTAAAATAAATTCTTCATTTTTGGCAAATTCTTTCAATCCTGAATAATGGGTCGAAGCTAAAACTAATGGGTTTACGGTATGTAAATATCTTAAAATTGCTTCTGCAATACTTTGGCCTTCATTAGGATCGGTACCCGAACCAACTTCATCTAATAAAACTAATGATTTTTCACTTACTTGATTAGTTATTTCTACTAAACGTTTCATGTGACTAGAAAAAGTTGATAATGATTGTTCAATTGACTGTTCATCACCTAAATCAACGCAAATTTGATCAAATAAAGGGATGGTTGCCTGATTACAAGGAATCGCTAAAGCACAAAGGGACATCAAGCTTAATAAACCTGCTGTTTTTAAAACAACTGTTTTCCCCCCAGTATTCGAACCACTTATTAATAAGGTCCGTTTAGGTGGCGTTAAAATAATATCATTAGCAACAACTTTTTGCGGATCGATCAACGGATGTCTAGCCTGTTTTAATTTAAAAACAGTATAATCTTGTACGACATCAGCCACGATTCCGTTAATACTAACCCCATAATCACCTTTAGCAAAAATCACATCTAAAGCTACCATGATTTCTTGATCTTCATGAATGATCTCATAGTTTTCTTTTACCAGCTTGGATAGCATCTTTAAGATTCGCATTACTTCACGATGTTCTTTTTCTCTTAGATCAACTAAGTGATTATTCATCTGGACAATTTCTTCCGGTTCGATAAACAAGGTCTGGCCACTTGAAGAAAGAGCATGAACAATTCCTTTGACACTATTTTTATTTCCAGCTTTAACTGGTAAAACTAAATGATTATTGCGCGTTGAAATATTTTCCTGACTCAAATAATCTTTATTCGCTGTTTTGATCCGTTCAATCCGTCGGCGAATATTTGTTTCCACCGACACAATTTGCCTTCTCAATTGTTTTAACTCACTGCTGGCATTATCTAACACTAAACCCGTACCATCAATGCAGCGATTTATTTCTTTTAATAAATGATCAGGTAAAACAAGCTGGTTACATAGTTGCAACAATTCATCAGCTTCAATTTCTTTATCTTCTAAATATTCATTGATTTCTTTAACATTATTTAATAAATAGACGATGGCAACAAAATCTTCACCAAATAATGTTCCATCTTTATTGGCTTTTTGCAATAACGGTTCAATATCTTCAAAAGCTCCAATTGGTACTCTGCCATATTTATAAATCAGACGCATCGCCTGATCTAAATATTTTTGCGCTAATAATAGCTCATCATAATCCTGATAAAAACTCAAATCTAAGATTTCCTGTTTGGCTAAAGCACTTTTACAATATTTACTTACCCGCTGTTTTATTTGTTTAAACTCTAATGTATCATATATATCTTTCATTTTACTCACTCACTACAATTTTACTTAATATCTGATTTTGTTCATCACTAGAAATATGTAATTCATTTAATAAATTAACTGTATTTTGGTAAAGGTCATTGTTTACGTAAATAATGGTAGTCACCTGATTAAAATAACTTGATACTAAATCAGCCGTTTCTTGTTGATCAAGCAAACCATAGTTATATGCCGATGCAAGGGAAACAACAATAGATTTCATTGAAGCAGTACTATAGCTATCGTTATTTATCCCGTTACTGATCAAATCACTAATAACATTAACACCATCAGTTAGTTCACCCATTTGCTGGCTAAATATAGGTACTAATTGAATAACTTTATTAGCAATTACTGTTTCTTGAACAGCCTGTTTTCCCTTAGAAAAAACTGGAGTAATGATAAAGATCAAAGCTAAATAAACGATGATCAAACTTTCAATTAAATTAAATATAGCACCTAAGATTCCATCAATTTTTCTTAATATTCCAAATTTATCAATGATTGCTTTAATTAAAGGAATTACTGTTTTACCAATCAAAGCAAAAATCACTTTTAAAACAATCAAAATAATAATAAAAAGCAAAAAACGATTAATCACATTTCCGGCACTTTGACCAATACCTTCAACCTCATATATTTTTATTAGCGCTGATAAGGGACTAGATAAATATAGCGCAATCAATAATGAAATAATTGTCGCTACTAAGCGATAAGCGCTAGAAACAAATCCTTTAATATAGCCAAATATCAGCATCAAAACAATAAATATGACAATAATCATGTCAATAAAAACCGAATTTATTTCAAAATTCATTAAAACACCTCAATTTCTTTTAATATACATTGTAGCAAAACAAATTTGTACTGTCAAAAAGATTAAAATTATGCTATAATATTATTAGGACTAGGAGGCAAGTAAAGAACATGAATGTAGAAAAACATAATAGCTCAAAAAGAATAAACGTTATTAATATGCATGCTTACGATAAACTTGCGGCTTTCAGTAACTCTAGTGCAGTCGGTACAACCAATCCAAGTCAATATAAATGTATCAGCCATATCGCTTGTGATGAAACAGGTTCGGGAGATTTTTTTGGACCTCTATGTGTGGTATCATGTTATGTTGATGAACGCGACTATGACTGGTTATTGAGCGTCGGAGTACGCGACCCTAAAGATATGGATAATAAAGAATTAGTACAGATTGCCAAAGAGATCAAAGATCGAATCATATACAGTCTATTAATTCTTGATAATTCCCATTATAACGCAATGGTTAAAGCGGGTAATAATCTTGCCAACATTAAAGCTAAGTTATACAATCAGGCAGTTACTAATGT
The DNA here is from genome assembly GCF_017889095.1 of Thomasclavelia sp. GTDB lineage: Bacteria > Bacillota_I > Bacilli_A > Erysipelotrichales > Coprobacillaceae > Thomasclavelia. Next base: position 6,608 of record NZ_JAGHEW010000214.1, read on the forward strand.
AATGCAAAAAATTGGTATGCCAGTCAAAGAAAAAGTAGTTAATCAGTTTGTTTCACCAAAAACTTATTATAATTATTTAAAAAGTGAAGTAATTGTAGTAAAAGATTTACATTTTTTACAAAAAGGTGAAGAACAATATTTAGGAATTGCTTGTTCAATGATTTTATCACGATACGCTTACTTACAATATTTTAGTAATATGTCACGTAGTTTAAAAATGAAACTGCCTCGCGGTAATAGCAACAGCGTTGATGCAATTGCAGTTGATGTCGCTAAAAAATATGGTGCAAAAATGTTAAACAAGGTTACTAAAACCAACATGACCAACTTTAAAAGAATCAAAGATTTAATCTAAAGGATATTCGCTATCCTTTTTTTATTTTGACCAAATTAAAACTTTTTTAAAAAGAAAAGCATAAATACACTTGAAGTATATCTATGCTTTGATATTAAATTGTAATTGCAAATGGAGCCACCTTAGTATATTTGACCCCGGCAGCATCTAACATTCTTTTAGCTGCCCGATCACTATCAGTGCCATTATACTTTTCATCTTCATAAATAATTTCACTAATGCCACTTTGAATGATTGCTTTAACACATTCATGGCATGGAAACAATGAAACATAAATGCGACAGCCTTTTAAATTGCTGGTACTATTTAAAATTGCATTTAATTCAGCATGAACGACATAAGGATATTTGGTATCATACAAATCCCCTTCTCTAACTTGCCAAGGAAACTCATTATCTTCACAGCCCCATGGCAAACCATTGTAACCAACACCAACGATTTTATTGTCCTGATTTACAATACAAGCTCCAACTTGAGTATTAGGATCTTTTGAACGATACGCTGAAAGCTTAGCTACTGCCATAAAATACTGTGTCCAGCTAATTACTTTATTTTGCATATTCCATTTCCTCCTGAAGCTGATTTAGTTTTTCTTTAAAATATTCAGGCAATTCACTTTCAAACTCCATATATCTATTTGTGGTCGGATGAATAAAACCAAGTTTTTTTGCGTGTAAAAATTGCCCATAAGTTAAATCATCTTTGCGCCATCCGTATTTTGGATCACCATAAACTGGATAGCCAATATAGCTCATATGCACCCTAATTTGATGAGTTCTTCCGGTTTCCAAACGACACTCAATTAAACTCATTGATCGATATCTTCTCAGTACCGTAAAATTAGTAACTGCATGTTTACTGTTAGCACTAGTAACTGCCATTTTTTGACGATCTTTATTGTCACGACCAATTGGGGCATCAACTTTACCATACTGATGAGGAATCAAGCCATGCACTAGAGCAATATAGCTTCTAGTCATATCGTGATTTTTTAACTGTTGTGATAAGACTCGATGAGCATGATCATTCTTGGCTACCACTAAAAGTCCGCTAGTTTCTTTATCAATACGATGAACAATTCCGGGACGATTAACCCCATTAATTCCTGAAAGATCAGTACAGTGATATAACAAGGCATTAACTAAAGTACCATGAACAATTCCAGGTGAAGGATGAACGATCATCCCACTTGGTTTATCAACCACAATTAAATCATTATCTTCATAAACGATCTTTAATGGAATATCTTCGGCTTCAATAGCTAGATCTTGATTTGGCAAAACTTCAATTTCAATCAAATCGCCCATTTTTATTTTATAGTTTGCTTTTTCTTTTTTATGATTAACTAAGACATTTCCTGAATTAATCATTTCCTGAATTCTCGTTCTAGAATATTCTGGCAATCTTTTGGCAATAACTTTATCAAGACGTTTATTGGCTAAATCATCAATTACAAAACTAATTTTTTCCATGAATATACTCCTCAAAAATAATTTCAATAATTATTAACGCAAAACCAATTACTACTGCCATATCAGCAATATTAAAAATTGGAAAATTATAATTAAAAATAATTACATCAATAAAATCACGAACATAACCAAAAACAATCCGATCAATCAAATTCCCCAACAAACCACTAAAAGCTAACACTAAACCAAACCGCGTTAAAATCTCACTTTGTTTAGTTTTTCGAAAATAAACAACCATCGCCACTGCTACTACTATCGCAATTAAAATAAATAACCCTAATTTACCGGCAAACATCCCCCAGGCAACTCCGGTATTTTGTGAGTATGTAAAATAGAACAGATTTTTAATTATTTCATGTGACTGTCCTAACTGCATTGACGAAGATATTAGATGTTTAGTAAATAAATCTCCCCCTAGAATTACAAACATCGTCAGTAAATACAGTATTTTATTTCTTTTACTTAAATTCATTCTTATTACCACCCAAAAACATTATACCTTAATTAAAAAATAACCACAAGGAAAAGCAATACTCGTCCCACAATAATTTAAAATAACATATATGCAATCACCGCAATAAAATGAAAAGCAGAACCAATCATAACAAAAATATGAAACAGTTCATGAAAACCAAAGCTTTTAAACCAGTTAGGTTTTTTAATAATATAAATTATGGCACCAATTGTATAACTAATTCCGCCACAGGCAATCAAAGCAAAACAGCCAAAGGGAACATTTGCAAAAGCATTCCAGTCAAAAATCACCGCCCATCCCATCAAAAGATAAAAAATCGTCGATAGAAACCGTGGTGCCTGCATCCAAAACAATTTAATCACAATTCCAAGCAGTGCAATTGACCAGATCACTAATAAAAAATAAATACTATGTGGATATTGTAAATATGTTAAACAGACCGGTGTATAAGTACCCGCGATCAAAACATAGATCATTGCATGATCCATTTTCCGTAAAAATAATTTAATTTTATTATCCTGATTACCACGATAATAATGATATAAAGCACTAGCACTATATAAAGCCACTGAAGATAATCCAAATACAATAATGCCAACTTTAGTTAATAATGCTGCCTGTTCAATTATTGAAATAACTACCATTACTAATAAGGTAACTAATGATAATATAGCACCTATAAAATGAGTTTCACTGCTGATTGGATCCATTGCTTTATTAAATATTTTCATACAAAACCTCCTTATATAGTTTTTAATACTACATTATAAAACTATAATATCATTATTTATTTATATGTCAACCATATCTTGAAACAATCATCTAATTAAGTTACAATTATTTTAACCATAATAGAAAGGAACGATAAAAATGAAAGATTTAAATACGATTATTGATCATACTGCTAATAAAAGTGATCTAAAAAGTCAAGATATTCCCGAATTAGATTTATACATGGATCAAATCATGACTTTATTTGAAAATAATTTAAGTGATAATAAAAGATTTGAAGATGATAAATTACTAACAAAAACAATGATCAATAATTATTCTAAAGCTGGTATCATTAAACCAGTTAAAGGAAAAAAATATACTAAAGAACAAATTATTGGAATGTTATTGATTTATAATTTAAAAAATATTATTTCCATTCAAGAAATCAAACAATTATTACTACCAGTTTATGAAAAAGATTTAAATTTAGAAGTAATCTATGATCAGTTTCTAACAATCAAAAACTGCCAAAAACAATCTTTAGATAATTATCTAAAAAACATTGTAAATGAAAATCAGTTAAATATTGAAAATGAAGATAAACGTTTATTGACAGTAATGGTCATTGCTGCTTTAGCTAACCAGCTAATTAGCACTGCCCAGGGAATTATTGATAGTTTTGAAGTCGAAGATAGTTGAAAAATAGGTACTGTTTTTTTATAATATACGTAATTTAAACAAGGAGAATTAGTCATGAAAATTATTGATATGTTATTAAATAAACCTACTTTATCGTTTGAAATTTTCCCACCTAAAAATCATGACGGTGATATTTCATCGATTTATGCAACAATTGATGAACTAGCAGTTTTAAAACCTGATTTTATTTCAGTAACTTATGGAGCTGGTGGTTCGACAACTAAAAACACCGTTGAAATTGCTTCAACGATCAAAAATGATTATGGTATTGAAGCTTTGGCGCATTTAAGCTGCATTGATGCTACCAGTAAAGAAATAGATGCTACTTTAACTAAATTAAAAGAACATCATATTGAAAATGTATTAGCTTTACGTGGTGATTATCCTAAAGATTACGATCCTGAAAGTGCTCCTCATGAATATCAATACGCTAGTGAATTAAATACTTATATCAATGAAAACTTTCCCGATACTTTTTGTCTAGGTGGTGCCTGTTATCCTGAAGTGCATCAAGAAGCCCCTTCTTTAGAAGCAGATTTACAAGCTTTAAAGAAAAAAGTTGATGCCGGTGCTCAGTTTTTAATTACTCAGCTGTTTTATGACAACAATTATTATCGTTTAGTTCGGGAAGCTCGTTTAAAAGGAATCAATGTTCCTATTATTGCCGGGATCATGCCAGCTACTAATACCCGTTCATTATTAAATACGGCTAAATTAAGTGGCAGCAATATTCCTTATAATCTTTCAGCTTCATTAGAACGCTTCCGTAATAATCCTAAAGCGATGAAAGAAGTTGGATTAAATTATGCTACTAATCAAATCATTGATTTAATTACTAATGGTGTTGACGGGATTCATTTATATACAATGAATCGTCCTGAAATTGCTAAAGAAATATTAGTTAGAACTAATAATATTTTTAGTGAATATAAAGATGATTAAAGAAACTGCATTAAAATATCTTGGGTATCAAAATCAAATGCTGGATGCAACAACTAATCGTTTACTAGATGAAGGATTAACAGAACTAGAACAATTTCCGTTTAAATATATGTTTAAAACATATCATTTACGTAAATATCCTTTAATGATCGAAGAATTAGGCATTTCCCTAGATTATCCCGATCTAGTTGATTTATTTGCTGCTTGCAGCCAGGTTGTTGTATGTGCTTGTACTTTAGGAATCGAATTAGATAAACGGCTTCGTTATTATTCATTAATCGACATGACCAAAATGACGATCATGGATGCTTTAAGCAGCGCTTATTTAGAATTTAAAGCTGATGAATTTGAAGCCAAACAAGATTTTGGTAGCCATACTTATCGCTTTTGTCCAGGATATGGTAGTGTTCCATTAGAATTAAATCACCTTTTAGCCAATGCTTTACAATGTGATAAGCATATTGGTTTAACGGTATTACCTGATCATTTGTTATTACCCCAAAAATCAATGATTGGTTTAATTGGAATCGGTGAAAACAAAGATCAAAAGCATTGTTTTTCATGCTCACTTAAAAATAATTGTATTTATCGAAAAAGAGGTCAAAGATGTTACAAGATAGATTAACGAAAGAAATTTTAGTATTTGATGGTGCTATGGGAACCCAATTACAAGCAGCTGGTTTAAAAGCTGGGGATATTCCTGAATGTTTAAATGTAACTGATCCCAAGTTGATCCAGTCAATTCATTTAAACTATTTAAATGCTGGTGCCGATTTTATTACGACTAATACTTTTGGTGCTAATGCTTTAAAACTAAAAAATGCACCGTATAGTCAAACCGAAATTATTGAAAAAGCAATTGATAATGCCATCATTGCGCAAAAAAAAGCAAATAAAGAAAGTTATATTGCCTATGATATTGGACCAATTGGTCAATTATTACAGCCAATGGGGACTATATCATTTGATCAGGCTTATGAAATTGTCAAAGAACAAGTATTACTGGCTAAAGATAAAGTTGATTTATTTTTATTAGAAACGATGAGTGATATCTACGAAGTTAAGGCAGCTGTTTTAGCAATCAAAGAAAACAGTGATTTACCAGTTTTTGTCACGATGACTTATGAAACTAATCAACGAACTTTATCGGGCTGTGACCCGCTTACCATGGTCAATATCTTAGAAGGTTTAAATGTCGATGCCTTAGGTATCAATTGTTCTTTAGGTCCAATCGAATTAACACCAATTATTAATGAAATTTTAGAAGTAGCAACAATTCCCGTTATTTTACAGCCTAATGCCGGGCTGCCATGTCTTGTTGCCGGGAAAACTTGTTATAACATGGATGTAGAAACCTTTGTTAAAGAAACTATAAAACATGTTAATAACGGTGTTCAAATTGTTGGTGGCTGTTGTGGAACTACGCCTGAATTTATTGCCACATTAAAACAGTCTTTACCAACAAAACCACTTTTAACCAAACCACGAAAAGCAACTAGAGTTTCTAGTGGCAGTCAAACAGTTGAGTTTGGTCATCATGTTGTTGTTTGCGGTGAACGGTTAAACCCAACCGGAAAGAAGAAATTAAAAGAAGCTTTAAAACAACAGCGTTATGATGAATTAGTAGTTGAAGCGATTAAACAAGATCAAGCTAAAGCTCATGTTCTTGATGTCAATGTGGGATTACCTGGTATTGATGAAGTCGCAACGATGAATCATGTCATCAAGTTATTACAAGAAGTAATTTCTTTACCATTACAAATTGACAGTTCCAATCCTCAGGCTATTGAACAAGCTTGTCGCTATTATAATGGTAAGCCATTAATTAATTCAGTAAATGGAAAAATGGAAACAATGACAGCAATTTTTCCAATCGTAAAAAAATACGGTGGTGTAGTTATTGGTTTGACCCTTGATGAAAACGGTATTCCATCTAAAGCAAAAGATCGTTTGGAAATTGCCAAAAAAATTATTACTACAGCTAAACAATACGGTATTGCCAAAGAAAATATTATCATTGACTGTTTAGTTTTAACTGCTTCTGCCAAACAGCCAGAAGTAATGGAAACTGTTAAAGCTGTTCAAATGGTAAAAGAACAGCTTGGTGTTCATACTGTTTTAGGAGTTAGTAATGTATCTTTTGGATTACCAAATCGGCCACTGTTAAACAAAACTTTTTTAACGATGGCTTTATCCGCTGGTCTAGATTTACCAATTATTAATCCTTTAGATAAAGAATTAATGGATGCTATTGATGCATTTAATGTTTTATATAACTATGACCATGATGCGATAAACTATATTCAAAAACAGTCTAATCATACAACTATACCAGTGACTTCAGCTACTGAATTTACTTTAGAAGATATTATTATTCGCGGTTTAAAAGACGAAGTTGAAAAAGCAACTAAAAAAGAATTAGAATCTAAAGCTGGTTTAGATATCATCAATCAAATCTTAATTCCGGCATTAGACACAGTTGGTAAACAATATGAAAAAAACATCATCTTTTTACCGCAGCTAATTCAAGCTGCTGAAACTTCAAAAATTGCCTTTGGAATTATTAAAGAAACGTTTAGCTAAACTAGTATTTCTAAAGGACCAGTTATCATGGCAACAGTCCATGGCGATATTCATGATATTGGGAAAAATATTGTTAAAGTTGTTTTAGAAAGTTATGGTTATAAAATAATTGATTTAGGAAAAGATGTCCCACCAAAAACAGTTGTTGAAGCTTTTTATCAATATCACCCCAAAGCCATTGGTTTAAGTGCCTTAATGACTACTACAGTAGCTTCAATGGAAAAAACAATCGCCATGTTAAAAGAGATTGATAATATGTGTCCGATTTTTGTTGGTGGTGCTGTTTTAACAGCTGATTATGCTAAAGAGATCAATGCTGATTATTATTCTAAAGATGCCATGGATGCTGTTGAGTTATTGAATCGAATTATTGATTAAAATATCGTAAAAGAAAAATTAGTTTAGTAACTTTTCTTTTACTGTTAACAAACTGCTTATTAAAAATTTTAGTATATTTAAAGTGGTAAAATAATATCAAAATATGAGTGATTTTAAATCTTAAGATCACTCTTTTTTTATTCACTTATAAAAAATAATAAAAGGCTGTATGACAGAATCAGTTTGAAAAACTGACTTTGCCATCAGCCTAAAAAGCATTTATTCTCTACTATTGTTCAGCTAAGGTGACTTTAATAGTTTTTTCACTGCCACTACGATTTACAACTAATGATACACTATCACCTGGATGTTTTGAATATAACTCGGTTAAAAAGCTTTTATACGTCGTAATTTTAACATCATCAAGTTTTACAATAACATCACCTTGCTTTAATCCAGCTAGTGCTGCTGGACCATTAGAAGTAACATTAGATACATAAATACCGTCAGTTAAATCAGTATCGATACGATAATAACGTAATTGATAGCTTGAATAATCAGATAATGAAAATCCCGTAATACCTATATATGGTCTTGTGACTTTACCATTTTCAATAATTTGTTTTACTGATGTAATTACATCATTGATTGGTAAAGCAAAGCCCATTCCTTCAACCGATTCATCAGATAATTTCATTGAAGTAATTCCAACTAGTTCACCAGCAGTATTAATTAATGCCCCTCCACTATTTCCCGGATTGATGGCAGCATCAGTTTGGATAACATTCATATCCCAATCATCTTGGCCATCTTTATTTAAATCAACAGAAACAGTTCGATCGGTTCCACTAACAATTCCTTCAGTTACCGTTCCAGAATATTCAATTCCTAAAGGACTTCCGATTGCCAAGACAGTTTCACCAGTATCTAATAAACTAGAATCACCGCAATCAATTGCTTTCATCTCAAAATCAGCAGTTACTTGTAAAACAGCAATATCACTATAAGTATCACTACCGATAATTTTAGCATCAACAGCTTCGTTATTAGCAAAGACTACCTGAACTGCACCAGTAGTTTGAGCCCCTTCAACAACATGAGCATTAGTAATTATATAAGCACTTTTACCATCTACCTGATAAACAACACCACTACCACTGCCGCTTACTACGCCATTTGAATAGACAACCACCCCAACAACACTGTCATTAACTTTTTTAATAACATCAGTTAGCGGGCTTTTGACATCGTAATTTACTGTTTCTACTTTAGCATTTGTATTTGAATTAGTATTAGAAGTATCTTTATTCATTACTTTAGTAAACAAGAAAGCATTCATTGATAAAGATACAATCAGTAAAATAACAACGATGATCTTAAATAAGCCATCAAAATTTCGATTTTTTCTTTTAAATTTTTGACCTCTTCTACTTGGCTCTGGTTCAGTAAAACCATCAATCGGATTTTTTTCTTCCATTTTTACCACTCCTTTATTCTACATGGATATCATATATAATTAATTTGTTCAAATTGTTTTTATATTGTGTGAAAAAACGGATTACATGTAAAATAATTATGTTTGCCTTAAAATTGGTAAAGTTACCGTGAATGTAGTACCAATTCCTGGAGTACTATCAACATCGATCATTCCATTGTTTAATTCAACCATTTTTTTAACGATACTTAAACCTAGACCAGTACCGATTTTATTACTGCGGGAACGTTCGACCTGATAAAAGCGATCAAAAATAAATGCTATGTTTTCTTTTGCAATTCCGATTCCTTCATCTTGAACAATGATGACAAAATTTTTTTCATCATTAGTGCATTTTATTGAAATAACCCCAGCATTTGAATATTTAATTGCATTAGAAACTAGATTGTTTAAAATTGTTTTTACAGTTGTATAATCAAGCAATAATTCTTTAGCGACGTTTTTAGTCTGATATACCAATGATAAATGTTTATCTTTGGCCAATGGTTCAAATAATTCAACTGTTTCTTTAACTAAATAATTAATATTTATAACCGTAGGATTTAATGATGCTTCTGGTCTTTCTAAACGTGAAAGTTCTAAAATATCATCTAAAATATTTTTCATCCGATAACTTTCTTTTAACAGTATACCCATAAATTCATTAAAAGTATCTTTATTTTGAATTCCTTCTTTTTGCAAAATTTCGACACTGCCAATAATCGCACTCATGGGTTTATTTAATTCATGAGATAAATCCTATCGAAATTGTTTTTGCATTCTTTCAACTTCTTTTACTTGAGAAACATCGGTAAATAAAATTATCGTTCCCTCAAACGCCACTTCATCACGAAAGATCGGTGTTGCTTCAACATGATAATATTGATTGCCGATGGCTACTGCTGCCGTGAATTTACGTTCAAAAATATAACTTTGATCAACAATATTTAATAATTGACCGGTAAAAATATCTTTATAATACTTACCACGTAAATGTTTAATATTAAAAGCACTGCGAAATCTTTGATTAGTAAAAACAATCGTACCTTCTTTACTAACAAAGATCATCGGCAGGTTCATTGTTTTAAACAATGAATTAACGATCCTAAAATTAAGTTCCTTTTCACCTTCAACTTCCAAAATTTCATTTTCCTTTTCACGACGATAAAATCGTAGCTGTTTTTGATAACTTTTATCAATGTTATAAACAACTAATAACATCATTACCATAAAAAAGACTAAATATACAATTGTATGATCAGGTTCAATCATGATCATGATCAAAACCATTAAAAAACCTAATAATATTTTTAAATAATTTTTATTCATCTTTAGCCACCAGTTTATATCCCACGCCCCGTACGGATTTAAATCTAGCTTGACTCTCCTTTAATTTTGTCTTTAATTTAAACACATGAATATCTACTAAACGAGTATCCCCATCATAATTAAAGTTCCAGATCTTCATCAACAGTTCTTGTCTAGATAAAACTTCTTCTTTATTATCAATAAACATTTGGAGCAAGTCGTATTCAACTTTAGTAAGATTAATTAGCTCATCTCCAACATAAACCTCATGTTTAGAAAGATCCATTTTTATATCTAAATACTTAATAATACCTTTAAAATGCTTATGATAACGTCGTAAATGGGCTTCAATTCGAGCAATCAGGATATTAGACTGGAACGGCTTCATCAAATAATCATCAGCCCCAGATTCTAAGCCTTTGATAATATCTTCCTGGTCACTCCGGGCCGTTAAAATAATCATTGGTTTAATATAACCATTATCACGACACTCTTTGATAATTTCTACCCCATCTTGATAAGGCAGCATCCAGTCGACTAAAACTAAATCATAATCATTATTTAAAATTTGATCACAAGCGTTTTTACCGTCATAAAGACTATCAACCTCATATCCTTTATTATTCAATTCATGACAAAGAATTTTATTAATCGAAATATCATCTTCAATAATTAATAATCTATTCATTTTTCCCATCATACCTTTCAATAATTCTTTGAACTACTGGATGTCGAACAACATCTAATGCACTTAATTCAATAAACGAAATTCCTTTTACACCCTTTAAAATATTCAATGCTCGAATCAACCCAGAATTAACTCCTTTAGGTAAATCAATTTGGGTAACATCACCAGTGATGATCATCTTCGAATTAAAACCTAACCGCGTTAAAAACATTTTCATTTGATTATCCGTCGTATTTTGGGCTTCGTCCAAAATTACATAAGCAGCTTCTAGCGTTCTTCCGCGCATATATGCAAGTGGTGCAATTTCAATGACCCCTTTTTCAATTAATCTTTCAGTTTGTTCCATCCCTAACATGTCATGCAAAGCATCATATAAAGGGCGTAAATATGGATCAACTTTTTCCTTTAGATCACCTGGTAAAAAACCTAAATTCTCACCCGCTTCAACAGCTGGACGAGTTAAAACGATCTTTTTTACTTCATTGTTTTTTAAAGCATCAACAGCAAAAACGACAGCTAAATAAGTTTTTCCAGTACCTGCTGGTCCGATACCAAAGACTACATCATTATTTTTAAGGGCAAAATAATAATTTTTTTGACCAATGGTTTTTGGATAAATCATCTTGCCACTAGCTGTTTTGGTAATTTTAATATTGTATAATTCACTAATATGACTCAAATTATCTTGTTCAACTAATTTTAAAGCATAAACGACATCACGACGACTAATCATAATATTTTTCTTTACTAAATCAGCTAAGGCCTGCAATACCTTTTTAGCCTTAATAAAATTAACTGTATTATCACTAGATACCATTAATTCATCGCCACGTAAAGAAATACCAACATTTAACGTATCTTCAATCAGTTTTAAGTTTTCATCATGATGACCACTAATATTGTTAAGCTGAGCAATACTAAATTCTTCAAGTTTAATTTGTTCTGTCATTTACTTCTCCTCTTTGGTCGCAATATCTTCGATTAATACATATTGCATCTTTAATACTCTTTTGTTTTTTATTATACCATAAGATAAAACTTTTTCTCTATCTATTTTATCAATTGCCCCTAATTGCGTCCTGATTGTATATAAAAGATAACTAAAAGCTTCACCTTCATCCATTTTCTTAACATCAATTTCGGCTTGATAAGTCATATAAGTATAAGCCATGATCTTACCATCAGTAGCAATAATTTTATTTTCTTCACTAGTTGAAGTAATCGTATTCGATACTAATAAATCACCTTTTTTTACATACTGATTAACTTTAACCATGATATTACCACTGCTGACATCAATTTTTTGAATAACGCCATCTTTACTGGCGTAAATATTTTGAAAGTTCTTTTCTACTTCTTTTGCTCCAACACTATTAGTGTACTTAACAAACAAAACTCCGCCTTCTTGATAAATATTTAAATAATCAATCTTTCCTTTAAAACTAGCTTTTAACTGATCATAAATAACATTTAATTCCTGATATGATTTTTTTAGATCACCAATACCTATTTGATTATCTTTTAAAACTTCATTAACTAATTTAGTCGTATCAGGATTATTGCCAATTATTTCCACTTTAAAAATAAACTGATTACAAACAAATAAAGTTAAAGCAAAACTGATTGCTCCAATGATATTTATCTTTTTAAAAAGCAAAATAACTAAATAATACAAAATCCCGACACTTTTAATTATTTTTAAAGGATACTTTCGAGCTTGCAAGCGCTGATAAATAGGTAAATAAAATCGATATGTATCGCTATCGATTTTAGTTAACTGAAAAACCGTTAAACCATCTTGTTTAAAAGTTGCCAATAAATCTATAATATCCTCACTTATTACCTCATAAAGATCATAACCTAGTTTCATATAAACTTAATATTAAAAATCTTTCCGTAAACAACAACTTCTTGTTTACTATAATATTTAATTACTAAATCTTTTCCGGCAATCTTTATGGTATCATGAGGCATTTTAATTTCAATCAGTTCATTTTCTAGACAGATTATCTTATCATACTGCTTTATTTTTAAATTATTTTTATCTAAATAAATCATTTAACCACCTAAATAAGTATATGTTTTTATTTTTAGTCCATACCATATATAGGCGATTTATTGATAAAGAAAAAGGGACTTAAATAAGTCCCAATAATTTCTATCTTCTACCTTTTTTGTTGTTTTTTCTTGCTGCTTCAGATTTTAATTTTCTTTTTAAACCTGGTTTTACATAAAACTCTCTTTTTCGA
>NZ_JAGHEW010000215.1 GCF_017889095.1 Thomasclavelia sp.
ACTTCTTTATTGGGTACTTTAATCTTATAATAGCCACTAGTTTCATCCATTGTTTCGACGATCGTTAAATATCCGGCATTAATAAATAATCCCCATAAACATGGTGTAGTTGATACTTCATAAAAACTTGTTTCCAGTACTACCCAGGTATCTAAATATCCCTTTTCAATTAATTCTTCATATTCTTTGAAAAAGTCATGTTTAGCTTTTTCCAGGGCATATCTTATCATATTATTGGCGCTGGTATTGACCCAGTAGGGTTCTAATTTTCTACTTTTGGCATAGTTAATTAATGACCAGGGATTATAGATTTCATTATCGCCAATATGATAACCGTCATACATTTCTTTGACCTGCTCATTTAATTCTAGTCCATAATAGCTTAATAGTTCTTTTACTTCATCTTCATTAAAACCAAAATACTGACTATATGATTCTTCAGTAACAGTACATACAAGTGGATTATTTAAATCACTGAAGATATTTTCCTTGGCTACTCTTTGAATTCCAGTAAGCATAGCATATTCTATGCTATCTGAAGTTTTTAAGGCATTATGAAGCATTAAGGCTAAATCGTTTCTTATTTCATCATAGAATTTACCTACATGAGCTTCGATAAACGGGGTATCATATTCATCAATAAAGACCATTACCCGTTTATGATAGTATTTTTCTAACTGTTCCATTAAAAATGATAATGCATCTGTTAAATCATCCAACTTTTCATCATCGTTTAAAAGAGCATTTATAATTAAATCATAGTCGCTTTGTTCAAATATGTTCATATTATTAAATAAAGAATTATATCTTTTATACTCTTTTTTTAATGCTCTTTTTATTTGCCTAACTACTACCTTTTTACTTCCTTTGGCATTGGCGAAGGAAACAAATACAGTTGGATACTGATTTAAATATGAACAATATTCAGTTTCCATAATCTTAGTATCTTTAAATAGTTCTTTAGAATCTTTGGTGATATCAAAAAACTCTGCCATCATTGACATATTTAAGGTCTTTCCAAATCTCCGTGGTCTAGTTATTAATGTTACCTGAGCACCAGTTGATAGAAATTCTTCGATCATTAATGATTTATCAATATGATAGTAATTATCTTCTTTTAATCTTCGATACTCTGTTATTCCAATTGGGATTTTTTTCATTTCCATCAGTCCTTTCAAGCCTATTATACCTTATTTATTCTACCTTAACTAGATTTATTCATGTTAAAAGGACTACAAGCAAAAAAGCAAGATAAGAATTAATCTTGCTTTTAAATATTCAATTGTTTAGGTATGTAAGTGTTTATCAGCTCAATTGATATTAATTAGATTCTCCAGCTTCTTCTAAAAGCTTTTGTTTTTCTGTCAATTTAACAAATGGATAATATAAAATCATATCCAATAAGATCAAACCAATTACCATTATTCCTGCTTTAATATCCATGCATCCAAGTGCTGCCCCAATTGGTGCTGGTGTTGTCCATGGCGTTTCAATAACCCCTTTACCAACTATATTTAACGCCATTAAAGTATAAGCAATAATTGAATTTACTACTGGTACAAAAATAAATGGAATCATCATCAAAGGATTTAATACCATTGGTAACCCAAAGATAATTGGTTCATTAATATTAAAGATTGCTGGTCCAATTGACAAACGACCCAACGTCCTTAATTCTTTTGATTTAGAGCGTACTAATAATAAGCAAAGTCCTAAAGTAGCTCCGCCACCACCCAAGGTAATTACATAAGACCAGAATGGCTGTGTAAAGAAATGAACAATTGTACTTCCTTCAGTAAATGCAGTAATATTAGCTACTAAATACATTTGCATAAATGGAAGTCTGATTGGTTGGGTAATGCTGGCTCCATGTAATCCAAAGAACCAGAATACTTGAGCAATAATTGTAATTAAGCAAATTCCAACTAATGAATCTAACCCTGATACTGCTGGTGCTAAAATTGTCATCAGCATACTTGGTAATAGATCCCCACTTAAATTTTGAATAACTAAAGATGCCCCATAGAATACAATTACACATGTAAATAAAGGAATAATTGCATCAAATGATGATGTAATTGCAGGTGGTACACCTTCGGGCATTTTGAACCGAATATTTTTCTTTAATAACGCCCGCATAATCTCAACGCATCCAATCGAACATAATATTCCAGTAAAAATACCTTTAGCGTCTAAATATGTAGTTGGAATATATGTTCCCGCTTGCGCTAATAAATCTGCAGCACTGGCACCATCAGTTATCAAACTGCTTGGTACTGCTGAAAGTGAAGGTGCTGACATGATCAAAAATACAGCAGTGGTTACACATGCAGCATTTAAACCTGGCATTTCATATCTTTTCGCTAAATGATATGAAATAGAGAAAGTAACAAACAATCCCATCAATGCCATTGTCATGTTATAAGGTACTTGCAACACTGCCTTATATGTTTGTGCCCAGTTATACCAGCCCATTAAAATATCACTAAAGAAGCCCCAATCTGGTAATGTATCTGGTGTAAATGGTGGTGTTGAAATAACCAAACATACCCCACCTAAGATAGATAACGGAATCGCAACTACCATACCATCACGAATCGCTGCTAAATGTTTTTGGTTCCCCAATTTATTGGCAATTGGAACCAGAGTGCGATTGGCAAGTTCATTAAACTTGTCCATAAAATTCATAACTATCTCCCCTTTCTTTACTTGCAAGTATAGTAAATGTGTAATTTTTTTTCATTAAATTTCCAAATCTTTGAATCTATTTCCATTTTTTAGAAATAACTTGAAAATAAAATATTTAATATATTAAAATAAGAAAATAGGCTAATTTCTCTTAAAAAAATTGCTTTAATAAAGAGCTTTTTTATTGTTGACTTTACTTTTTTTATTACTATAATTACAAGTGTGTAAGTGTTATCTCCTCAATGACAATAAATCAATGTGGAGGTTATTTTTATGAAATTAATTGTTGAAAAAACAGAAAAAGAAATGAGTGAAAGTGCTTTGCACATTCTTCTTGGAGCGATGATGCAAGACAAACGGGTTAACATTTCACTAACTGCTGGTGAATCACCAAAAACACTTTATAAGATGATGGCCCCAATCGTCAAAGACAAAAAGCAGTTTGCAAATGTTCAATACTATTTATTTGATGAAGCTCCATACCAAAACCAAACTTATGGACCTAACTGGGATGAAATGCACAAATTATTCTTTGATGATGCGAATATTCCTGACACACAAATCCATACTACAACAATGGAAAATTGGGAAACTTATGACTGGCAAATTCGTGAAGCTGGTGATTTAGATGTAATGTTGATTGGACTTGGCTGGGATGGTCATTTCTGCAGTAACTGCCCACGCTGTACACCAATGGATAGTTATACTTATATCATGGATCGAGCTACTAAAAATAAAGCCAATCCAACCTATCCGCCAAAAGCTGATTTACCATTTACTTTATCAATGGGTCCTAAAAGCTTAATGCGTGTTAAACATTTAGTAATGATCGTTAATGGTAAACACAAAGCAGAAATCTTAAAGAAAATGTTAGATAGTCCAATTAGTGATGAATTGCCATCAACAATTTTAAAATTACATCCTAATTTCACAATCATTTGTGATCAGGATGCTGCTTCATTGTTAAATCTTGACGATTATCCAGAACATCGTATTTAATCTTTAAACTTCGGCTAACACCGGAGTTTTTTGTCATTTCCAAGATATGGAAATTAATTGACGCAGGAATGCGGAGTTTAGCCGGTTTGTTACTTATTTGTTACTTACGGAGTACATTTTACTGCATTTTATCATGTTTTTCCTATCCTTATTATATATAGAAATAAAGAAAGCCCAGGAGGCAACGTACTTACAGTACGCTTAGCATTTAGCTACCTACCCTGGGTCTTATTTTTTAATTCAATTTTATCATAGACTTATTCTTTTTCAATGTATTTGTTATTTACATAATACTGCTTGTGATTTCTATCTTCAATAATACTGATGAACCTCCCATCCAATATTAACCAGTATTGCTGATCAATCGAAAGCTTCTTGCCTTCGATTGTTTCAGCATCTTCTTTTAATCTAATGATCATAATGCACTCCCATTTGATTTTCTAACTCTTCGGATAATTCGTAATATTTATAGTACTGTTCCTCATAATAGTCGAGATCACCGTTAAGGTCCTGAATTTCATCGGAATATGCCTTTATTTTAGCATTGTAATTCCTTTTTAATTGAGCGGTATAAATACCTAACACAATATTGATCAATAAAGACAACGATATCAGAGATACTATCGCTCTTTTTGTTTTTAGTGCCATAAACTATACCTTAACTAAGTAATCACCTGATACCCATCCGCTAGGGATTTTGGCCCAGTTGCCATTCCATTCGCTTACCGTTACACGGGTACCATTCAACAGACCACCGTTTGCATTTGAATGCTTTTGGCCATCTTTAGTTAACTGGCTTTTAGATTTTCGAGAATAGTTAGTACCTGGACCGCTTCTAACAACAAGAGCACTGTCTACACGGACTTCATAAGTTCCAGTTGCTTTACCTGTTGCATTAGATCCACCAGTTACTTTGGTGCAGTATTCACCGCTTACCCATCCTGTACCGTTGACATATAACCATCCGTTGTTTTCTTTAGATACAGTTAAAACAGTACCATTTGCATAGGCGGTAATTTTCTTACCACTAACGTTTGGCTCAGCACGACAGTTGACACCGCTAGGAGTATTTACCTTTACTTTGTAGTTTACGCTTGTACCGCTAGCAGTATTAGTAGTTGGCTGATTAGGTGTTGCATTTGCTGAAGTACCATCATAATTAACAATACCATATCCACGAATAGATTGAGAACCAATAGCAATTGTTCTTCTCCCAACTGCATCACTTTTATTACCTTCGATAGCAGTAATATTATTGCCACTTACGCTTTCAACATAACCAACATGATCACTCCAAGTATCTTTGCCATCCCAATCATAGAAGATAACATCACCAGGTTTTGGAATATAATTACTATCTTCTTGCCAGGCTCCCATGTTTTTGAATAATTTAACCATTTGCTCTGCTCCACATTCCAGTGGAATAACATCAGTTGCGTTTGCTTTGATAGCAACAGCAGACACGAAAACCGCACACCAAGAGTCTGTGTATTTCACTTTATAACCTCTTGCTAGTGGAGTATGTGCATTATAAATATCGATAATTTCCTTATGTGAGCCATCAGCTTCGTTTAATCCAATCCACCCTCTAGCAATATTCAAAACAGTTTCTACGTTATTCATTTTTAATTATCCTCCATTTTATTTATCAATAATTCTAATTCCATATTCAAGAGCACATTCATGTTCAATGCGGCATCCTCTTGCATCTTCCCATCCTTTTGCAAAATAAGCAATATCAGCGCCTGAAAGCAATTCTAATGATTTGCCTAAAAACCATAGCGGTTTTGCATCAGCAGGAGCATTTTGAAAGAATGAATCAATGACCTCTATTTTTGTTTCTAAACAGTTTTCAGCCTCTTTAATTGCGTGTTCTCTTTCCTTTAAGATTTCTTCATCAGTTTTATTTCTCATAGGCTGACTAATAAATAATTTTTTCATTTTACTTTTCCTCCTGTACAATTTCAAAACCATCACCAGCTAAATATCCTAGTGTGTATTCTTTTCGTTGACTGTCAAACAAATCTACTTCTTGATTGTCAAAAGTATGCATCATGATAGTACCTTTGATATGATCCCAATACCAATAACCACCCCAATTAGGATATTTTACTTTTTTTCCTTTTTTCATTTCTTCAAACGCTTCTTTAAATTGCATATTATTCTACCTCCATATTAAAGCATTTTGACGGAATGCATGTATTCGATTGCTTTAAATAAATATCTACATACAATTCATCTTTATCTCTGTTATAAGTTACTTCAGGATAATAATGACCCAGTTTTTTAGCATATAACGTACATTTTTTATACCCTAACTCATGCGCAAACCACACAAAATCTAATTCCTGCAGTGTTAATTCAATATCATATTTTTCTTTCATTATTTTGACAACTGCATTTTTTGCTACTTTTTCAAATTCGTATGATGTCATTACTTTTCCTCCTGATCATTTTCTTTGTTAATAATTTTGTCTGCGACTTCCAATCCGTTGATTAACACATTAGGTACGTTTAACCCAGCTTCTACGAAATTCTCAATAATGCTTCTTGCTTCATTTACCATCAGCGAAGCCAAGACAAACCAGCCTAATAAAGTTGTAATTCCTA
>NZ_JAGHEW010000216.1 GCF_017889095.1 Thomasclavelia sp.
AGGAAAAAACAGTAATTTTCTAACACTTTTTCAGTTTCACAGAAACACCCGGCTGTAATGATATACGTACAGGCTGGGTGCTTTTGATTTTCACCTAAACGAATCTAAATTCCTATATAACAAAAAACAGTAATGATTTTTATCATTACTGCTTAAACTTATTTATAAATGTCGTTTTAATTGTTTTAAAAATTGTTGTTGGATAGCTTTACTTCGCTTACCAGGACCTTTTAAATGTACTTTAGCTTTGCGTTGTTTAGATGAAATATAGCGACTCATTAACAGTTCATCAATATTATCTTCATCAATCATTTTACCAGAAACATGGATTACTTTAGCCCCTTTGCCAAGTGCTAAAGAAGCTAATCCATAGTCTTGAGTAATGACAAGATCTCCTTCTTTTAAATCATTCAATAAATTAAGATCACAACTATCTTTACCAACATCACAAATAATCGTTTTAAAATAGTCATCTTGGATATAATGAGCGTAGTCTACATAAACAATCATTTCGACTTGTTTTTTTAATGCAATTTTTTTGATTAGCATTAAATCAGGACACGCATCCCCATCTACTAAAAGTGCCATCAGTTAACTCCAATAAGAATTCCCATCGCTAAAAAACCACCAATCAAGCCTCCTAGATGACCAGCTTTCGATACTTGACGATTCAATAAAGTAAAAACAATATTAATTATGATAATAGATAAATATTGATGTAATAAGTATTCAAAATATCCACCAACAAGCAACCCTAATGCAATCATTGCCCCTAAATAGCCATAAAAAATCCCACTGGCTCCAAAAGTGACTGTGTTATAGCTAGAAGCTAAATATTTACCTTGATAATAACACGCTAAAGAAGTAGCAATACACACCATTAAGATCAAATACAAATATTGCCAAAAACCTAAAACATATTCGAAAAAGTGTCCTAAATTATAGATACAGTAAACATTCATAAAAATATGTAAAATATCAATGTGGACAAAATTAGCAGTAATAAAACGCCAATATTCTTGTTTCATTTTGATTTTTGGTAAGTAAAAAGCTCCGTATTTGATTGCTAATGATAGCTTATCATCACTTTTATCAATAAAATTGATTACAACAAAGATTAAAACTGACAAGACAATTATGCCATTTGTTATCATTTAATCACCTTTTTCTTCACTTTTTACAACAGTTACTTTTCTTGTTCTTTGTAAAGTAATCCCTTTACTATTAGTAACTGAATATATTACTTCATATTCTCCGGTTTTTTCTGAATTTACATTATTTTTTAAGATCTTGATATTATTAGTAATATCATTACCACTACCATCACTGGCAGTTACTCCTTTTAATGGATCAAAGGTTGTATCTTTAATGATTTCAATATCATCAATTCCTGATAATGTTGGATTGTTGCCATTTTGACCAGCAACAATTTTAACTCGTAATTTAGACGATTCATTTCCTGAATTATCTTCAACCAATATATTTTCAATATAAGATCCTTTTTTACTGTATGTTTTAAATGTTGATTTTTCATTATTTTCTTCGATAAAATATGCTGTATAATTAGAATTATCTTCGACTTTTTCAATTAAATCAATAGCATAAATTTCGGTATTTAAAGCAACATTAAAAGTTACGGCTTTTAATGTAAAAACCGGTTTAGTGGTATCTACTATTTTGATAATAAACGGATATTTTACATCTAAATATTTAGCTGATACATGATATGTACCAATCTCATCCTTTAAATCTGAAAAATCTAATGTCACTTGATTTAATACAGCTTCATTTGCATTAATATAGTCCTGTGGTAATGTTGAAATCTCATTACCATATTCATATACGAAAACTTCTCGTTTTATCGTCAAAGGAGTGACGTCAAAAGCAAAAGCTATTAAAATTGTATTAACAACAACGAAAAAAGCTAAAATTACTGCTATAATTCGATTCTTCACGCCAACACCTTCCTTCCATTTTATCTATATCCATTCAGCCAATATATTAGTCTTTTTAATCATAAAAATCAATGATTATCATTAAATAAAGTAACTGTTTTTTTTGTGATACATTACTCATAAATATCATACTTTATCTTTATGAACTTTTAATGAAACTATACTTTTATTATACCATTTTATCTTCTTAATCGAACAATAAAAAGCCATTAGCTAATGCCAATGGCTAAGATTAAACTATAAACGTGATAATACTTTTTCTTTCCCTAACAAACAAATTGAACTAGCTAAATCAGGTCCATGCATAATTCCTGTAGTAGCAATACGCAATGGCATATATAACATTTTACCACGAACTTTAGCTTCTTTTTGTGTAGCTTTAATACATGCCTGAATATTTTCTTTAGTAAATTCTACTGCTTCAAGATGTTTTTTAAATACCGCCAAAGTATTAGGAATACTTTCATCTTTCATAAATTCTTTAGCTTCATCATCTAAAACTAATTCATCGTTAAAGAATAAATCCACTAAACTAACAATTTCTTTACCGTATGATAATTGATCATGATATGTAGCAACTAAATCATTGATCCATTGTTCACTTTTATTTGATAAATCATAGGCTTCTTCTAAATATGGTTTACATAAGTCAACAACTTCTTGTAAAGAACGATCTTTGATATAACGGTTATTTACCCAAGTAAGTTTATTTTTATCAAACATTGAAGGTGATTTTGATAACCGCTGTTCACTAAACTCTTTAATTAATTCTTCTTTAGTAAAGATTTCTTGTTCTCCTTCAGGTGACCATCCTAATAATGCCATAAAGTTAAACATTGCATCTGGTAAATATCCTTCTTCTTTATATTGAGAAACAAATTGCATGATACTTTCATCACGTTTAGATAATTTCTTTCTTTGTTCATTAACGATTAACGTCATATGACCGTAAATAGGCGGTTTCCATCCTAACATCTCATAAATCATCATTTGTTTTGGTGTATTACTTAAATGTTCTTCGCCTCTAAAAACATGAGTAATATCCATAGTATGATCATCAATCACAACAGCAAAGTTGTATGTTGGGATCCCGTTAGCTTTAATAATTACCCAATCACCAATATCATTTGATTCAAAAGATACATGTCCACGAATCATATCATCAAATTCATAAGTCTTATTTTCAGGTACTTTTAATCTAATTGTATACGGTATTCCAGCTGCTTCTTTTTCAGCTATTTCTTCTTTTGATAAATTACGGCATTTACCATTATACATTGGTGCTTTTCCGGCTGCCACTTGACGTTCATGTTCAGCGTCTAATTCTTCAGGGGTACAGAAACATTTATAGGCTAGACCCCGTTGTAATAATTCATCAGCATAATTATGATAAATATCTAACCGTTCCATTTGCCGATATGGTGCATATTTAGGATTTGGATTTAGTGGTGATTCATCAGGAATAATTCCTAACCAGGCTAAATTTTCTAACTGACTAGCTTCCCCACCTTCAATATTTCTTTCGATATCAGTATCTTCCAATCTGAAAATAAAATCCCCATCATAGTGTTTTGCAAATAAATAATTAAATAACGCTGTTCGCGCTCCACCGATATGTAAATGTCCAGTTGGACTAGGTGCATATCTAACTCTTACTTTTTCCATCTTATAATCCTTTCTTCTTTAACATTACTACGCATTGACTAACGGCTCCTTCGCTTCTTCCAATAAAACCAAGTTTTTCACCGCGTGTTGCTTTGATATTCACTTTATCCTGGTCGCATTTTAAGATACGACTGATATTTTCTTTCATTGCAGGTATGTGAGGTGCCATTTTGGGTTTTTCAATCAAGACAAGGGCATCAAGATTGCTAATTTCATAACCTCTTTCAGCCATCATTTCATAAGTTTTTTCCATTAAAACAAGCGAACTGATCCCCTTATACTGATCATCCATGTCGCTAAAATGCTTGCCAATATCCCCAAGTCCCAAAGCGCCAATAATGCTTTCAATCACTGCATGACTTAATACATCAGCATCACTATGTCCCAATAATCCTAGTTCTGATTCAATTTCGACTCCGCCAATTATTAGTTTACGCCCTGGTACTAATTGGTGAATATCTGTTGATTGTCCAATTCGATACATGTTCTCTCACTCCTTCGTTGCCTATTCTAACACAAAAAAGCCCTATATTCTAGGGCTTACTAAGGTTTATTATGCCGTTTTTGATAATCTTGCTTACAATAATATATTGTTGATACCACAGTTGCTCCAGCTAGATCTAACATTAGATCTTTCATCGTATCATCTAGGGCTTCATGCCCTACTAGCGGTTCATCTTTACTGTTATATAATGTTCCCCGAGTGGTTTTCATGTACTGCTGGTTATTAGTCCCAAAGATATCATCAACTAAATATTCTCCAATTTCCCATAAAGCTCCAATTGATAATGAAAATAAGATAACACCTATACAAATACCAATATGATTTAATGAAATCGCCACGTTTTCTTTTTTAACAAAATAATCAATAATCACAAAACCACCATAAGCTAAAAGTACACCAGATAAGGCATGTAAAATCGAATCCCAAACAGGTATCTTTTTATAAAAATCAAAGACATCACCAAGTACAAAGCCACAAAAAGCAAATACCGTTAATGCTGTTTCTAGCGCTAAAGGAATTTTTAAACCAATTCGTTCTTTTAACTGTTCTGGCAAAATAATAATTCCCATCATCATTGCCAATTGCACAATTGCAAAGACTAATCGTCTTATTTTTTTGGGATCATGAACAATAAATAAAAATACGATCGCTAATACTAGCATTGATAAAGTAAAAATAGTAATAAACCCTTTAATTATTTTCAATTTCTTTTTTGATTTAATTTCCAGCATAACTGTGCCTCCAACAATCAATATATTATAAACAAAACTATTTCTTTTATATTAACTTTTGATATTTTTTAATCAAATTTATGTAAAGTACATAAATATTGTATCGTTAATTCGAATAAACGATCTAATTTAGCCTTACGATAATATAATGGTCCTGAAGTATCAATTGCAAACTGGTAATCAACACTAGGCATCGCTGTTTCATCAACTTCACCAACAAACGCAACTTTACTTAATGACTTCAATTGATAGTATTTTGCACTTTGATAAAAATACGACCGATTATTTAGAAAACTTTCATAAGTTTCATGTAAACTGATAAAGATAATCAAATCATCTTCATCCATATTATATTCACTAAATACATTTTCTTCTTTACCTAAATAAATCGGTATTTCTATATCAATACCTAAATGAATAAATGCTTTTAAATATAACATCAGCCCAAAACAATTACCATCACCTAAAATTAAAATATGTTTAGCTGCTAAAATAATTTTACCAAATAAGACTACATCATCATCGAATTTAGTTTCTCTTCTTTTTTCTTTATCAGCTTTTAAACTAGCTAATCCTTTAGCACTTTCTAAAGATACGATCTTTTTAAATTCAGTAAATGTTTTGACTCCCAATTTTTGTAAATAACGCATTAATGATGTTTTTGAAACACCAGCTTCATGGATAAAACGTTCAAGAGTATAGTTTTCAATAACCACCCCTAATTTAAGAGCTGTTTTACTGATTTGATAATCAATATTTCCAATCTGATTTGCAGCTTGAATCATCATCATTTTTCCTAAAATCATCTTTAATCCTCTTTATAATTAAGATAATAACGTACTTTTAAAAGATCAAAATAAAATAACAAAATATAATAAAAATCTAAACTGGCATCATTAAGATTCATTTTCAAAACATAATCACTGTCAATTCCAACTTCATTTTGAGTAATCAGCAGTTTTTTACAATTAGAACTAAAAATTTCCGTTCGGATTTTTCCACCTAAAAAACTAGTAGTTCGATTAGTCATAGTAAAAAACCAAATAAAATCACCTTGATGAGGAATGATCGCTAGATCATCATTCAAAGAACTGCGAATAGCATTTTTTCCTAACATTTTTAAATCTATCTGTAAATCATGGCTAAAATTAAGCATGGCTGGTGAGCCATACATAATAATTCTTTTACTTTGCTTAATTTCATTACAAATTGCATCTATCATTTCAAGATTTAAAAAATCCACTAAATCTATGTAGTTTGTTAAATCTATAAGAACTTTAGCATTAGTTAAAATATGTTCAAAGTTACAGCGTTCTTGGAGTTGTTTTTTCCTCATTTCACACCATAAAGTAAGATATTGTTTAAATGTTGCATAATTAGGACAATTTAGATTTTGATAAAAACGTTTAAATTGATTATTGTTTATATTAGTTAGATTTAAAAATTCTGTTAAAGTCATCTTATCTATTTCTAAACAATACTCAAACACTTTCGTAGCAATATAACGCTCATTATTATCTAATTCAATATTAATTGCAATACTTAAAATACTTTCTAAAATTGTCATGGCATTAATCATCATTTTTTCCCTCGTCTTGATATTATTATCTTTATTATACCATTATTTATAATCAAAACTGCTATAAAAATAAAAATCCTATAAAGTTAAACAACTTTATAGGAGAAAAGACTAACAATATTTCTTTTTCATTAAACAATAACCAGTTAGTAAAGTTATTCCTGCCATTCCAGCTAATAATTCAAGAGAACTATCATCACCTGTTTTTACGGCTGTTGTTTTATTATCAGTAGTAGTAACTACATTTTCTGATTGAACTGGTTCTTTAACCTCATCTTCTTTAGGTACAGTTGTCATTTTAACTTGTTTAAATAACCAGTTCATTGGTGTTCCTTCTTCATTATGATTAAAAATTTTAACCCAAGACCAATGTAATAAAGGTCCTGCTGGTAACCCATCTTCAGCCATTTCAGCATCAGACCAAATAGTAAGATGATTATTTTGAGCACCTAAATTATTTAATGCTTCATACATTGCTTTAGAACTATTTACTGAACATGTTGTATCATTTTGAGCATGAGTAAAGTAAATCGGTAAATTTATTAATGCATCAGTATCAATATTTTTAGTTACCATCTGTTTACTTGTTTCATCCCATGTATAAACATAACCTTGAAAAGCAGTTTCAAAATTTTCAACTATAGTTTCATAAGAATCCTGATTGTTAAAATGTACCCAAACAATTGGATCCATTGAACAGCAAGCTATAGCTCCAGCGAATAATTCAGGATATTGCATAACAAAACGCATTGTTGCTCCACCACCACTTGAAGCACCAGTTACATAAACACGATTTTCATCAACCCATCCATCACTAATTAATTGTTTTGCAAAAGCAGCTTGTAATGCGTTATTTCTATCAATTAAAGCTTTTTTACTTTCATCAAAAGATGCGCCATAACTATAATTTTCATTAGAAATTTGGAACTCTAATACTGCACAATCATAACCAGCTTCAACCCAGCTTGTTAGACCACGATTAGCAACTAAAGTATTTTCAATATCACCAGCGTATTCACCACCACCATGATTCCAAATTACTAAAGGTACATCAGTTTTATAGCTGCCATCACTATTTGCTGGTAAATACAATGCATATTCTCTTGTAATTCCAGCATACGTATAACTACCTCTAATCGCATCGTCTAAAGTACGTGTATTCAATGTTGTTACATCTTCTTTATTGAAACTTAATTCTGGATACTTTTCACAATTAACTTGCCATTGATTATTGTTGTAATCACCATTGTAATTAAAAGCTTTTACATTCATGATAATAGTATTATCTTGTAGACTTAAAGTGATCTCATCATCTTCATAAGCTGTTACTAATTCTCCAGTATTTACATCAAATGGAATTGTACCAACATTATTGACAATGTCAAAATCCTCAGCTACTAGATTGTTTACTAAATCAATATCATTTACTGTGATTTCAAAAGAACTAACTTCTCTTTGTCCATCACCTACATAAGTGTTTGCCACAATTAATGTTACCTCTAAACCATCAGTTGCTTTAACTATACTAACTGAAAAGGTTAGCATTAGCGAAAATGCCATTAATGTTACGAATAATTGTTTTATTTTTCTCATTCCCTTACCTCCTGCTATTATTGTATCTGTAAGCGGATTCATCTTAAAGTTTGAAACAAAGCATTAGGTACCATATTTTGGTACCTAATTGCTTATTATTACATTTTTATTACCTTTTATAAAGAATGATAAATAGGTTTCATCTTTTCAAAAGTACAATATTGTGTAAATCCAATTTCTTTTAATATCTTTTTGACATTTTCAATATTAGAATTTAAAAGGTGATTTTTTTCATGACTGTCAC